>NZ_VHJK01000001.1:300000-560000 GCF_007004095.1 Erythrobacter insulae | reverse complement strand
GATCTCGCCCGAGTTTACTTGGGCCGAGTAGGCGACATTGGTCGCCGAACGTTTGACATTGTGAATGGGTTTTTAAATCGATGCCGTGGCGGTATCGTCGCAGGGTTCTGACCTTTTAGGTTAGAGATCCGTACGCGACTGATATCACTACAAAATCAATCAAATAAATTATCTAGCTGAGATAATTTCTCCTCATCATCGTTAAGACGCGCAGGACTTTATGCAGACCTGTCGTTGATGGTGTGGATTCTCAAGCGTGAGGTAAGAGCATTTGGTGGATGCCTTGGCATGTACAGGCGAAGAAGGACGTGGCACGCTGCGATAAGCGTCGGGGAGATGTGAGCAATCTTTGATCCGGCGATTTCCGAATGGGGAAACCCACCTTCACCATTTCTTTCATAACCCGTTCGCGGGTTCTGAGAGAGGTGGATAAGGTATCACCTTAGTGAATATATAGCTTTGGTGAAGCAAACCCGGGGAACTGAAACATCTCAGTACCTGGAGGAAAAGACATCAACCGAGATTCCGTTAGTAGTGGCGAGCGAACGCGGACCAGGCCAGTGCCTTTTCATAAATTAGCAAAACTCTCTGGAAAGTGAGACCATAGTGGGTGATAGTCCCGTATGCGAAAGTGATTGAAAAGGACTTGAGTAGGGCGGAACACGTGAAATTCTGTCTGAACATGGGGGGACCACCCTCCAAGCCTAAATACTCGTACATGACCGATAGCGAACACAGTACCGTGAGGGAAAGGTGAAAAGCACCCCGATTAGGGGAGTGAAACAGTACCTGAAACCGGATGCTTACAAGCAGTTGGAGCCCCATAGGGGGTGACAGCGTACCTCTTGCATAATGGGTCAGTGACTTAATCTAGCATGCAAGCTTAAGCCGTTAGGTGTAGGCGAAGCGAAAGCGAGTCTGAATAGGGCGACTGAGTATGTTGGATTAGACCCGAACCCCGGCGATCTAGGCATGAGCAGGTTGAAGGTGCGGTAACACGCACTGGAGGACCGAACCGTTGCATGTTGAAAAATGCTCGGATGACTTGTGTTTAGGGGTGAAAGGCCAATCAAGCCGGGAAATAGCTGGTTCTCCGCGAAATCTATTGAGGTAGAGCGTCAGATGTATGCCGATGGGGGTAGAGCACTGGATGGGCTAGGGCTGCGCGAGCGGTACCAAACCTAACCAAACTCCGAATACCATCGAGTCTTGTCTGGCAGACAGACGGCGGGTGCTAAGGTCCGTCGTCAAAAGGGAAACAGCCCTAACCTACAGCTAAGGTCCCCAAGTCATATCTAAGTGGGAAAGCATGTGGGAATCCCAAAACAACCAGGAGGTTGGCTTAGAAGCAGCCATCCTTTAAAGAAAGCGTAACAGCTCACTGGTCTAAATAAGGGTTCCTGCGGCGAAGATGTAACGGGGCTAAAGATATGCACCGAAGCTTAGGGTTCATAGTTTACTATGAGCGGTAGCGGAGCGTTCCGTAAGTGGTTGAAGCCGAAGGGTAACCGACGGTGGACATATCGGAAGTGCGAATGCTGACATGAGTAGCGATAAAGAGGGTGAGATGCCCTCTCGCCGAAAGACCAAGGGTTCCTGCTCAACGCTAATCGGAGCAGGGTAAGCCGGCCCCTAAGACGAGCCCGAAGGGGGTAGTCGATGGGAACCACGTTAATATTCGTGGGCCTGAAGATGTGTGACGGATGATGGAAGTAGTGTGTCCTTATTGGATTGGGCATGCTGCCAAGTTGTTCCTGGAAATAGCCTCTTCATATAGACCGTACCCGAAACCGACACAGGTGGTCAGGTAGAGTATACCAAGGCGCTTGAGAGAAGTATCCTGAAGGAACTCGGCAAATTGCCTCCGTACCTTCGGAAGAAGGAGGCCCTCTCACTGGGCAACCAGTGTGGAGGGGGCACAGGCCAGGGGGTAGCGACTGTTTATCAAAAACACAGGACTCTGCTAAGTCGGCTTCAAGACGACGTATAGGGTCTGACGCCTGCCCGGTGCTTGAAGGTTAAGAGGAGGAGTGCAAGCTCCGAATTGAAGCCCAAGTAAACGGCGGCCGTAACTATAACGGTCCTAAGGTAGCGAAATTCCTTGTCGGGTAAGTTCCGACCTGCACGAATGGCGTAACGACTTCCCCACTGTCTCCAGGATATGCTCAGCGAAATTGAATTCTCCGTGAAGATGCGGAGTACCCGCGGTTAGACGGAAAGACCCCGTGCACCTTTACTGCAGCTTTAGAGTGGCATTAGGAAAGAACTGTGTAGAATAGGTGGGAGGCTTTGAAACTTGGGCGCCAGTCCGAGTGGAGCCAACCTGTGAAATACCACCCTGTTGTTTTCTGATGTCTAACCTAGGTCCGTTATCCGGACCAGGGACCCTCTATGGCGGGTAGTTTGACTGGGGCGGTCGCCTCCTAAAGAGTAACGGAGGCGCGCGATGGTAGGCTCAGGCCGGTTGGAAACCGGCTGCGAGAGTGCAATGGCATAAGCCTGCCTGACTGCGAGACTGACGAGTCGAGCAGAGACGAAAGTCGGTCATAGTGATCCGGTGGTCCCTCGTGGAAGGGCCATCGCTCAACGGATAAAAGGTACGCCGGGGATAACAGGCTGATGATTCCCAAGAGCTCATATCGACGGAATCGTTTGGCACCTCGATGTCGGCTCATCACATCCTGGGGCTGGAGCAGGTCCCAAGGGTTTGGCTGTTCGCCAATTAAAGTGGTACGTGAGCTGGGTTCAGAACGTCGCGAGACAGTTTGGTCCCTATCTGCCGTGGGCGTCGATACTTGAAAGGAGTTGCCCCTAGTACGAGAGGACCGGGGTGAACATACCTCTGGTGTACCAGTCATGCCGCCAGGCGTGCCGCTGGGTAGCTATGTATGGACGGGATAACCGCTGAAAGCATCTAAGCGGGAAGCCTCCCTTGAGATTAGGTATCTTCGAACCGTCATAGACCATGACGTTGATAGGCTGGGTGTGGAAGCGCAGTAATGTGTGTAGCTAACCAGTCCTAATAGTTCATATCGCGCTTGAGAGTTCGCACTGTCAACGACAGGCCTGAATTGGTCTCTCGTTGGAGAAGTTCTCCAGCTAGATAACGCCCTTTGTAACACTTGCATTCACATGTTGAATGCACATCGATTTAAAACCCGCATTTCCGACAAGCTTCATTGCTTGGTGGCTATAGCGTTTGTGACCCACCCGATCCCATCTCGAACTCGGCCGTGAAACCAAACTGCGCCGATGGTACTATGTCTTAAGGCATGGAAGAGTAGGTCGTCGCCAGGCATTGTAGCTTGTTGGAAGCGCGGGAAATAACCCATTCATAAGTCAAAGGGCTGGCCTTCTAGGTTAGCCCTTTTGGCGTCTCTAGCGAAGACGCATAACGGTGCCGCGGGATGGAGCAGTCCGGTAGCTCGTCAGGCTCATAACCTGAAGGTCGTTGGTTCAAATCCAACTCCCGCAACCACCGTCCCTCGGATTTTATGCATAAATCAGCCTCACTTTAACCAGTGGGGCTTTTTTTGTGTCTGCTTCAATCATTTTGGGTCTATGGGCTTGCATCGATCCCGGATTTCACTCCGGCTGATCCAACCCTTGTCTGCAATTTCATTCGAACCTTGATGCCAACCAGCGCGTCTGCCCGGCGGAGCATTAGTTGTAGCAGACAATCGCTGTGATTCAGGGGGCTAGGATGCACGCGTGCTCGCGTATCCCTGATAATCGAACTGAGCGCGACGTTAGCGTTATCAAAAATTGTCTGATGATCGCTGGCGTCAGCTAATCAGAGACTCGATATTTGGTGTGAAGACTATGTGAAGTGCCAAAGCGCGCCGAGCCGCCACCATATTTATGGCAATCTCAGCCGGCCACTGGCCTATCTCCGGCCAACTGGATATTTTGTGCCAGCGGTATGGGCGGGTCGTAAACCTAAGCCGCTGCATTGCGCGGGCAAAGAGCGAAGGGCAGGGGCAAAGGACGAGCCGGATTGGGATTTTGGGTTAGGGATCACTGCGCGGATTCGACCATCTTGACCCTCAAGTGATCCGATAAACTTGGCGCTTATGGCAGCAGAACATCCATCACGAAAGGCGCGCAAAATTTGCTGCACCCGGAGAGGGACGTTTTGCATAGCCGGTTGACGCTTTGTCTTGATCGACAAGCACTTGAATCGCGTCACCTATTTCAGTGAGGCGATCAGAGGATAGCTTGTAATAAACCAGCTTTGCATCTTTCCGCGTTTCTACCAGACCCGCTTTGCGAAGCACGCCGAGCTGCTGGGACAAAGCAGGTTGGCCAATCGCTGCAACGTCATCGATCTCGCCCACATTCAGTTCAGAACCGCGAAGGGCGCGCAGGATGCGAAAGCGCAAAGGGTGAGCGATCGCCTTTAACTCTTCGACAAGGCGTTCATCCGCTGTCATTTCTGGCTCCCATCTTTGTGGCGGAGAAACCACGCCGTCGCACTTTTGGCGCCATACACCTCGTCGAGATCCTGCGTTGGAGCTGCCAATAAATCGTCGCCCGAATTCCAGTTTGCCGGTGCCAGCCCACCAGACGCATCGATTGCCTGCAAGGCCTCAAGCGTGCGGAGCATTTCAGGCGTGGAACGCCCGACACTCGCTGGATAGCAAGTCATCGCGCGGATCACTCCCTCGGGATCGATAAAGTAGGTCGAGCGCACGGCAGAACTGTCATTGTCACCCGGTGCAACCATCCCAAATGCACGGCCAATGACCAATGTCGGATCTTCAACGATTGGGAAACGGACTTCTACATCGAACCGGTCGCGGATCATCCGTAACCAGGCAAAATGCGCAAACAGGCTGTCGACCGAAAGCGCCATGAGCGCACAGTCGAGTTTCTTGAAATCCTTTGCACGTTTGGCGAGTTCGATGAATTCTGTCGTGCATACCGGAGTGAAATCAGCAGGGTGGGAAAACAGGATCAACCATCGGCCACGATAGGCGGAAAGTTTGACTGGACCGATTGTGCTCCGCGCCTCGAAATCTGGCGCCGTATCCCCAATACGCAAACCCGCAGACACTGACTCTGTGGGCTGAACTGGTTTAGTGAGTGCGTTCATATTCCAATGACATAGCACTCGATCTAATCGATGCAATACACATACACATTTTATGTAAGCATCGGACGTAAGCAAAGGATTGAGCTTCGCGGCTGTCAAAAGAGGACAGCAGGCTCTGATCCGGTTTGCCTTCAGAACGTTACTTCTAATAATTTGAAAGTATGGCGGCTAATCGAGGCGCGGGTTCTGCCACGTCCGAGACCCACAATCATCCCTTTACCGTAATGCTCGCGGTCAGAGGATGTGCTGCACAGCTTTTTCAACCACCGACTGTTATCGCTCTCCGGTATAAATGCCAGGTCGCATGGCCCAGAACCGGCAAAGCGATAAGCAATCCTGCAAAAACGGTGGCGATGGCTACAAACAGAGCGAACGCAATGATTGCTGCCCAGATGAACATCACGAACAGGTTTGTACGGACCACTCGGATACTGGCGAGGATTGCGGTGATAAGATCGACATTGCGATCAACCAGCATGGGTAGGCTAACGACAGTCATAGCATAAAACGCGAGCGCCATTGCGCCGCCGAATACACTGCCGACCGCCAGCATAGCGATGCCGCTGGATGTAAACAGGAAGGCGAGCGATTCCGAGCCTGCACCCGCATTGCTCAGGAAAATCGCAGATATCGCGTGGGCAACGATGACCCAGAACCCGAATGCGACGAAGATAATGACCCCCATAGCCAAGATTTGTTCGTCACCGCGCCCTTTCACGGCACCCAAGACATTACGCCAGCCTATCGGTGACCGCTCCTCTCTACGCCGGCTTACCTCGTACAGTCCGACCGCAGTGAACGGCGCCAGGATGGGAAAACCTGCCGCTGCGGGGATCAGCAGCGAAAATTCGCCATACGTCAAAATGACGTAGGACAGGACAATTCCGGAAACGGCGAAAACACCGCCGAAAAACAAACCGTAGACGGGCTCCGCGATAAAATCGCGCCATCCCAGCCGCAGCGCGGCGCGCAGATCGTTTAGCGAAAGATCCTGCGCCACCACAATCGGAGCCGAAGCAGGAGCGGGGTGAGCGGGGCGAGGAGTTTTGACAGTGCTCATTCGGCGGATACTCCTTTTTCAAACGTCCAAGCCTGCGACAGATACGGTGAGCTGTAGCCGGTAGGCGGTGCCAGCGACGGCGACCCTCGCGCCAAGATTGCGGCTCGGACGCGCCGGGCAGGATCGTGGCCGTGTCAGGATCATCTTTTGGCAAAACAAAGCGAGCGCAACATTGATGAAGATCAAACCCTGCGCAAATTGATCGGGATCAAAGACGCTCGCGCAGTTCGGGTGCATCTGGCATATAATTATGGCCAGCCACGCACATACATCTGAAGCATCATGCATTGAGTCTTTCCGCGCGTCGGTCGCTCCTGCACTTGGCGATCGAACGGTTGCTGATCAACTCTGTTCGATCGGTGAGTATTTTGCGCTGTCCCCGGATGAACAGTTTCCCGCGAGTATAGATAAAGACCATCTGGTGTACCTCGCCAGCGGAGCAGCAAAACTGGTGTCGCTGGAGCATCCGCCGCTGGACGCGCAGACACGCGGACACATACTCGGTTTTCATTTCGCGGACGACATCGTTTCCATTTTGCGAAAACCGGGCGGCGGTTCCAGCCTTACGGCGCTGACCCATATCGAACTGGTGGCTTTTTCGGCTGAAGAGTTTCTCGATATCGCTCAAGCCGATCCGGCGCTGCTGCGTTCGGTGCTGATCAAATCATTGGATTCGTTGCAGCGAACGCGCACCCGAATGATTCGTATCGGCCATCAAACCGCGCGCCAGCGGATCGCCGGATTTCTGGTTAATATGGCGGAGCGGATTTGCGGCTGCATGTCGGGACCGTGCGAGATAGCGCTGCCGATGGGACGAAGCGATATCGGCGACAGCCTTGGCCTCACGATCGAGACGGTCAGCCGGCAATTCACCGAGCTGCGCAAAAGCGGCCTGATCAGCACACCCGGTCGGGGGATTGTCGGACTATCGGACATCGATGCTCTGAAATGTGAAGCGGGCCTGTAAAGAAAAACTGCCCAATTCGCAGAAATTGATCTTGATCAATTACCCGACTTTCACACCCGGTTAGTCGGATGGTGGACGAAAAGGGATATTCTATCATGGAAGCAGTAGTTGGAAGAGCGGGGCTGTGGGCGCTGGTCCTGCTCTTGGCCATTGGCGCGATGGCGGGTGCACAGGATGCAGGCTTTGCGGTGCACATGGCGATCGTTGCTGCTGCGGCCCTGATCCTGATCATGGTTACGCTCGGGACGTATAATCCGGTGGCCAAGGCGCAAAGTATTTTCAAAATGCCGCCCGGGCCAGATATGTATGATGATGACGTGATCCGCTGGGGCGTGATTGCGACCATGTTCTGGGGGCTGGCCGGATTGCTTGCAGGTGTTTTTATCGCCGCGCAGCTGGCCTACCCGCAGCTGAATTTTGAACCCTATCTCAATTACGGGCGGGTCCGTCCGCTGCATACCTCTGCGGTGATTTTTGCATTTGGCGGCAACGCTCTTCTCGCGACGAGTTTTTACGTTGTTCAACGGACCTGCCGCACGACGCTCGCATTCCCGACAATGGCGCGGTTCGTGTTCTGGGGCTATCAATTGTTCATCGTGCTGGCTGCAACTGGCTATCTGCTCGGTGTTACCCAGTCTAAAGAATATGCCGAGCCTGAATGGTATGTTGATCTGTGGCTGACCATCGTCTGGCTGGCTTACCTTGCGGTGTTCGTCGGCACGATCCTGCGCCGCAAGGAGCCGCATATCTATGTGGCCAACTGGTTTTATCTGGCGTTCATTGTCACTGTGGCGATGCTGCATGTGGTGAACAATCTGGCAATGCCTGTCAGCGTGCTGGGATCGCGCAGCTATAGCGCGTTTGCAGGCGTGCAGGACGCGCTGACCCAGTGGTGGTACGGGCACAACGCTGTCGGCTTCTTTCTGACCGCTGGTTTCCTTGCGATGATGTATTACTTCGTCCCGAAACAGGCGAACCGTCCGGTCTATTCATATCGCCTCTCGATCATTCACTTCTGGTCGCTGATTTTCCTGTATATCTGGGCCGGTCCGCACCACCTGCATTATACCGCGCTGCCCGATTGGGCTCAGACGCTTGGCATGGTGTTTTCGATCATGCTTTGGATGCCGAGCTGGGGCGGGATGATTAACGGTCTGATGACGCTGAACGGCGCATGGGACAAAGTCCGCACCGATCCGATCATCCGGATGATGGTCATGGCGCTCGCATTTTACGGCATGAGCACGTTCGAAGGGCCGATGCTTTCGATCAAGGCGGTGAACAGCCTTTCGCACTACACCGACTGGACCATCGGCCATGTTCATTCCGGCGCTCTTGGCTGGAACGGCCTGATCACTTTTGCGTGTGTCTATTTCCTGGTGCCGCGCCTTTGGAAGCGCGAGCGGATGTATTCGCTGCGGATGATAAATTGGCACTTCTGGCTCGCGACGCTCGGCATCGTTTTCTACGCGGCCAGCATGTGGGTTGCCGGAATTACCCAAGGCCTGATGTGGCGCGAATACGGGTCCGACGGGTTTTTGGTGAACAGCTTTATCGACACGGTCGAAGCGTTGCACCCGATGTACCTGATGCGTGCCTTTGGCGGTCTGCTGTACCTCTCCGGGGCGCTGGTGATGACCTACAACATCTGGATGACGCTGGCCGGGCACCTGCGCAGCGAAGCACCGATGGGGGACACTTCGTATGATGAAGCCGCCGATCGGCCCGTTGCGCAGCATCCTCAACCAGAACCCGCAGAATAGGAGCCAGATTGATGAGCAAGACCTCACCCGACAGCTCACCGCCAAAAGGCGTCTTTGAAGGCCATAAGAAGGTTGAGAGAAACGTCACCCTGCTGGCGGCCGCCACATTTGTCGCCGTTGCAATCGGCGGCATTGTCGAAATCGCACCTCTGTTCTGGATCGATAACACGATTGAGAAAGTGGAAGGCATGCGTCCCTACACCCCGCTCGAACAGGCCGGGCGCGACATCTATATCCGTGAAGGGTGCTATACCTGCCACAGCCAGATGATCCGTCCGTTCCGCGATGAGGTTGAGCGTTACGGCCATTATTCGCTGGCGGCAGAAAGCATGTATGATCACCCGTTCCAGTGGGGATCAAAGCGGACCGGACCTGATCTTGCCAGGGTTGGTGGGCGGTACTCGGATGACTGGCATGTGCAGCACCTGAAAGATCCGCGCAGCGTGGTGCCGCAAAGCATTATGCCGTCCTATCGCTTTCTGGCGGAAACCAAGCTGGAGATCGCCGATATCTCCGCCAATCTCGTCGCTTTGCGGCGGGTGGGTGTACCCTACACCGATCTCGATATCGAGCAGGCAGGTAATGACCTGATGGCGCAGGCTGATCCCGATCTTGACGAAGGCGATCTCGAAGAACGCTATCCGAAAACACAGGTGCGCGATTTCGATGGTGACCCATCCCGCGTGACAGAGATGGATGCCCTGATCGCCTATCTCCAGATGCTTGGTACGTTGATTGATGTCGAAAGCGCTGCGGCACAAGCGGAGCTGGCCGAGGAGACCGGGCGATGAGTTTCTATGAGATCTTCCGCCATTTTGCCGACAGTTACGGTCTGCTGATCATCTTCGGGCTCTATCTCCTGCTGTGCGGGTGGCATTTTCTGCCGCGCTCCCGCGAAGGCGTGGAAGAGGCCAAACACTCGATTTTCAAGGAAGACGATCATGCCTGAGAAAACCCGCATTGATGAGCCGACCGGCACCGAATTTGTCGGGCATGAATGGGACGGCATTCAGGAATTGAATACGCCATTGCCGCGCTGGTGGCTGTGGACTTTCTATGCCACGATCGCTTGGGCGGCGGTTTATGTGGTGCTTTATCCGGCATGGCCGATGGTCGAGCGCGCCACTGATGGCGTGCTGGGGTGGTCGAGCCGCGGCGATTTGGCAGAAGAATTGTCTGCAGCGGACATGGCGCGGCGCGGCACGTTCGAAAAAATTGCCGCTACCGACATCACAAAACTGCCCGCTGATCCCGAATTGATGGGTCAGGCGATATCGGGCGGTGCGGCTGCATTCAAACAGCATTGCGTGCAATGCCACGGCGCAGGTGCAGCCGGATACGAGCAGTATGGCTATCCCAACCTCAATGATGATGACTGGATTTGGGGCGGTGAACTGGCCGAAATCGAATACACGCTGATCCACGGCATCCGGTGGGATGGTTCCCGGCAGACGCGGCTTGCCTATATGCCTGCCTTTGACGGGATTTTTGAAAAAGCGCAGATCGACGGACTGATCAGCCACGTCCTGTCGTTTACCGGCAAGGCCCAAGGCAGTGCAGTGGGCGCGCAATTGTATTCTCAAAACTGCGCGGCATGTCACCAGCCAGCGGGTCAAGGCGATCCGCAGCAAGGCGCGCCTGCTCTTAACGATGCGATCTGGCTCTATGGCGGGGAAGCCGCTGATATTCGCAAGCAAATCCTCTATCCGCGTCATGGAGTGATGCCGGGCTGGAGCGATAAACTCGATCCGGTGACTATCAAAATGCTAGCCGCTTATGTCCATTCACGCGGTGGCGGCGAAACCGCGACTGAACGGGCTGGAGCGGGTGAGGAGGCCAGAGAAGTCGCCCCGGCCAAAAAAGAGGGCGCGATCGAGGAAGAAGTCGCAGCTGGTCCCGAGGGCGGACGCGATGAGCGTCTCTGACCCTGCCAGTCCAGAAAAGGCAGCGGGTGCGCCCCGCGATTGGGGCGGTGCGCTATCACCGGTGCAGGCGGACCCGATTGCGGCGACCCATCGTCACACCCCAAGCCAGCCGCCGCCCAAACTCTACGAAAAACGTAAAGCGGTTCATAACAAGCGGATCGATGGGCCTTTCCGGCGCTTCAAATGGCTGGTGATGGTGATCACGCTGGGGATTTATTACATAACCCCTTGGATACGGTGGGATCGCGGCGAATATGCGCCGGATCAGGCGGTTCTGGTCGATCTGGCCAATCGCCGTTTTTACATGTTCGATATAGAGATCTGGCCGCACGAATTTTACTTTGTTGCGGGCCTGCTGATCATGGCGGGGATCGGGCTGTTTCTGGTGACCAGCGCGGTCGGACGCGCATGGTGCGGTTATTCCTGCCCGCAAACAGTCTGGACGGACCTGTTCCAGCACGTCGATCGCTTTATCGACGGTGACCGCAATGCGCGGCTTCGCCTTGATAAAGCGCCTTGGGGTCCATCAAAGATCGCCCGGCGCGCGGCAAAGTGGTCGATCTACCTCGTCATCAGCCTGCTGACCGGCGGCGCGTGGATCCTGTATTTTGCCGATGCGCCGACCCTGTTTGCGGATTTCTTCACGCTTCAAGCTGCGCCTGTGGCGTATGCTACCGTCGGGATTTTGACCTTCACGACATTTTGGCTCGGCGGTTTCATGCGCGAGCAAGTGTGCATTTACATGTGCCCATGGCCCCGCATTCAGGCCGCGATGCTCGATGAAAAATCACTTATCGTCACGTATAAAGACTGGCGCGGTGAACCGCGCGGCAGCGTGAAGAAAGCGGCAAAGCACCCCGATCAATTCGGCGATTGCGTCGATTGCCTCCAATGTGTTGCGGTGTGTCCAACCGGGATCGACATCCGCGAAGGGCAGCAGATCGGCTGTATCACCTGCGCGCTGTGTATCGATGCCTGCGACAAGGTGATGAAAGATATCGGACGCCCGCGCGGGTTGATCGATTACGCCACGTTGGAGCAGTGCGAGGCCGAAGCCGCAGGAGCGCCCGCGACACCTGCATGGAAGGCGCTGATCAGACCGCGAACCTTTATCTATTTCGGCATTTGGGGCGCTATCGGCGCGGCATTGCTGTTTGCTCTTGGCACTCGCACTCGCATCGATCTGACCGTTTCGCCGGATCGCAATCCGCCGTTTATGTTGATGAAGGACGGCGCGGTGCGCAATGCCTACACACTGCGGCTGCGCAATATGGAAGGGCGCCCGCGCGACATGGAGCTCGCTCTGATCGGACTTCCCAAAGGGTCCCTTATGTGGACCGACAGAATCCGCCGCGAAGACGCCGCCGAGACCCAGTTGCTTTCTGTTCCGGCTGACGAAACCCGGATTGTGCGCGCCTATGTCGTCGTGCCCGAAGGCGCAGCCGCCGATGATTTCGCGTTCCGGCTGACGTCGATCGATAAGACGCAAGAGCAGGATATCTCCCCCACCACTTTCGCCAGCCCCGGAGCCCAGTAATGAGCGGTACACGCAAGAAATTCGAATTCACCGGGCGACACATGGCGGGCGTACTTGTCGGCGGGTTCGGCATCGTCGTCGCGGTTAACTTCTACATGGCAAGTCTTGCCACCGGCGGCTTTCACGGTGTGGTGGTCGAAAACTCCTATGTCGCGAGCCAGGAGTTCAATGATTGGCTGGACGAGGCCGAGGCTTCGCGGGCTCTGGGATGGGAGGCGGATGCTGCGCGCGATGGGACGGGACACGTCATAGTCGAAACAGACGCCATTCCCGCAGGCGCCACCATGACCGCCGAACTGCGCCGACCTATCGGTCTGAAAGAATTTGCCGCGCTTGAATTTGTGCGGGATGCGGGCGGAACGTACCGTTCTACTCGGCCGGTGAAGCCTGGACGCTGGACGATCCGGCTCTCAATTGCATCCGGTGATCTGAAATGGGCCGGGGAGAGCGAGTTGCCGTGAACGCACGCATGATCCCCGTCTCTGCTCCGGCCGAAAGCGCCAAAACGGACACGCGCTTTACTGTGCCGGGGATGCGCTGCGCCGGTTGCATCGCCAAAATTGAGCGTGAACTGCCTAAGATCGACGGGATAATTTCGGCCCGAGTGAATTTTTCGGCCAAGCGCGTGGCGATCAAGCACGACGCGGCTCTTGCTCAAGAGGCGCTGAGCGAGGCGCTGCTCAAGCTGGGTTTCGAATCCCAGCCAATCGAAGACAATCCGCTCGGGATCGAAGATGACGAGCGCAAGCAATTGATGCGGGCGCTTGGTGTGGCGGGGTTCGGCATGATGAACATCATGCTGCTGTCCGTCAGCGTGTGGTCCGGCGCGGGCGGCGCGACGAAGGATCTGTTCCACTGGCTCTCGGCGCTGATCGCGATGCCGGTGATTGCGTATTCGGGAAAGCCGTTCTTTGCCTCAGCATGGATGGCTCTCAAATATCGCCGCACCAATATGGATGTGCCGATTTCTATCGGTGTTCTGCTAGCGACTGGGCTCAGCCTGTTTGAGACGGTAACGGGAGGAGAGAACGCCTATTTTGAAAGCGCGGTGATGCTATTGTTTTTCCTGCTTTCGGGCCGCGCGCTTGATGCGGTGATGCGCGGCCGCACCCGCGCAGGTATCGGCGCATTGCTGGGCAGGATGGGCAAAAGCGCGAGCGTTCTCGCCCCTGACGGTTCGGCCACGCGGGTCAAAGCTGCCGACCTTGAGCCTGGAATGCTGGTGCTGGTCGCGGCGGGGGAGGCGTTTGCTGCAGATGGCGAGATTGAACACGGTTGCGGCGCGATCGACAATGCGCTGCTGACGGGGGAAAGCGCACCGGAAAGCGTCGGCATCGGCAGCCCGGTCCATGCAGGTGCGATCAACCTGACAGCGCCATTGCGCGTTCGCCTGACGCATACGGCGGATGACACCGTCATTGCCGATATTGCACGTTTGATGGACGAGGCCGGGCAATCGCGCAGCGCCTATGTCCGCATCGCAGACCGTGCCAGCCGCGCCTATGCGCCCGCTGTCCACACGCTTTCTGCGCTGGCTTTTGCGGGATGGATGATCGCAGGTGCAGGTTGGCATCAATCGCTGGTAATCGCCATTGCGGTGCTCATCATCACTTGCCCCTGCGCGATGGGACTGGCCGTGCCGACGGCTCAGGTCGTTGCGTCTGGCGCGCTCCTTAGGCGGGGGTTGCTGATAAAAGACGGCAGCGCGCTGGAGCGGTTGGCGGAGATTGATGTGGCGGTGTTCGACAAGACCGGCACACTCACTCTTGGTGAAGCGCGCCCTGACATTGCCGGGCTTGACGAACAGGCGCGCTCTGTCGCTTTGGGACTGGCGCAAAACAGCCGCCATCCGCTCAGTCTGGGCCTTGCCAAAGCGTTGCGGGAAGCAGGTGTCCAACCGGCTGGCGTAGAACAGGTATCCGAAACAGGCGGTGAGGGTTTGACCGGGCTTTGGAACGGTATCGAAGTCGCATTGGAGAAAGCATCTTCGACCTCCAGCGAGCTCGCCTCTCGGCTGCGGATCGGCAGCGCGGTGCAGACGTTGCATTTCCGCGATCCCATGCGGATAGACTGCAAGGAAGCCCTTGCAGCATTGTCTAATCAAGGTGTGGAGGCCAGCATCCTGTCGGGCGATCGCGAAGCCGCCGTCCGCGCCGCAGCGGCGCAATTTGGCATCGAAGGCCGCGCCGCAGCAAGCCCCAAGGAAAAGCTCGCCGCACTCGAAGCGCTCAAGCGTGAAGGAAAGCACCCGCTTATGATCGGCGACGGGCTGAATGATGGTCCGGCTCTGGCCGCCGCGCATGCCTCGATCGCGCCGGGAACCGCTAGCGATGCGAGTCAGCAGGCCGCCGATGCGGTGTTCATCGGTGAAAAACTGATGCCGGTCGCACTTGCTGTGCGCGTTGCCCGCTCGACCATGCGGATCGTGCGGCAGAACTTCGCATTTGCGATTGGATACAATGTGCTCGCCGTTCCGCTTGCGCTGTTCGGATATGTCACCCCGCTGATCGCGGCGATTGCGATGTCGATCAGCTCGCTGGTTGTCGTGGCCAATTCACTGCGGCTTTCAAGGAGCGCGAGGTGACAGGTTTGGTTTATCTGATCCCGATTGCGCTGTTGATGGGGGCCGCCGGTCTCGCCGCATTTTTTTGGGCGATGCGCAGTGGCCAGTATGAGGATATGGAGGGCGCCGCGACCCGCATCCTGATCGATGACGAGACCGGATCCGGGGCCGGATTCGGGGCCGGATTCGGGGATAGTGAAGGGTTGGACTCGCAGGATATTGATCCGGTCTAAGCCTTAGGCGGTCCAGATTTCCGGGTTGTCAATCCTCACAATATCAGCGTGTCCGCACTTGCTCGACGAAGGCAGCGATCTGGTTATTCAAAGCGTTTGCCTGATGATCGAGATCTTCTGCGCTGGCGAGGACCTGTGTCGCGGCTGCCCCGGTGGAAAGGGATAGCGTGCGCACGTCTTCAACGTGATCTGCAACTTTCTCTGTCCCGCGAGAGGCCAAATCAATGCTGCGCGCCAATTCCTGTCCAGCAACCGATTGTTCATCGACAGAGCTTGCGATGGCTGCTGCGGCAGATTCCAGCTCCCTTACCTGGCTTGCGATTGATCGCAGCGCGGCGACGCTTGCACCGGTGGTGTTTTGCATTGAGCTGATTTGATCAGATATCTGCTGTGTTGCGCTGCTGGTCTGCATGGCGAGCTCTTTCACTTCGCTCGCGACAACGGCAAACCCGCGCCCGGCTTCTCCGCCTCTGGCGGCTTCGATTGACGCGTTAAGAGCGAGCAAATTCGTGCGCTGTGCAATCGTATGGATCAATTCAACAATCTGCCCGACTTGCTCTGCGGATGCCGAAAGTTCGACGATTGTGGTGTCGGCTTCCTGCGTGGCATCAGTAGCCAGTCTGGCCAGTTGGCTGGACGATTCTGCTTGGCGGCTGATCTCATTGATCGAGCTTGCAAATTCATCGCTGGCTGCCGCAGCCGAGGCTGCACCGGTGCGGGCTTCCGCCATATACTGCGACAATTCGATCGTACGTTCGCTGGTATTTTCGGCCGTATTCTTCATCTGCGCCGCAGTGGTGTTCAGCTCGGTCGAGGCAGCGGTCACTCGCTCAACGATTTCGCCGACCGATTGTTCAAGCTGACGGGCGATATCGGCCATCATATTGGCTTTTCTCTCGCCTTCCTGTTCCTGATCGCGCGCGCGGTCCTGTTGAATGCGGATCTCTGCGTCTGCTCTCTCGGCGCGTTCTTTCGCCCAGATTTCCATCTGCCGATGCGACCGTTTGAACGATGCGAGAGACCGCAGCATTTCCCCCATTTCATCCTTACGATCGTGGCCGGCAATCGCGAAATCACGATCGCCTTTGGCCAGGCGCGACATGCCGTCACTGATCTCTACAAGCTTCCGAGAAAAATCACTCGACAGATATTTAAGGCCGCCAAGCAGAACCAGAAACGCGATGACGCCTAGCACGATGATGATCCGGGACATCAAGGTCAGATATTCTGCCCCGTTACGCTCGATCTCGTCGCTATATGCGGACAGCTCCATCGCAATTTTATCCGCCTGATCGAACAGGGCATCGCCTTGCTCGGACAGCTGATAGGCCAGCGCGGCAGACGCCGGACTCTGGCCCTGTGAAGCCAATTTTGCGAGAAGTTCTTCAAATGTATCATCATAGGCGGCCAGATCGCTTTTCGCGCCGTTCAGCCGATTGGAAAGAGCAGGAACCTGTTCTTCGACGATGATACTCAGGTCATTGAGCTGTGCTTCAGTCGTTTTGAAACTCGCGCGCTGGCGAATCAGGCCTTCCTCTTCTTTCCCGAATATATAGCGGACAGAATCGTATCTGAGTTCACCGGCGGCGCCGCGGAAATTGATTGCCGAGACAACTCCGTCCCGCACTTCTGAGGATGTGAGATAGCGGAAATAAAGCTCCGTCAAACCGATCGACAGGATCAGGGTGACGGCGAAGCACACACCAAAAAACGTGCCGAAGATCGCATGGATTTTGCCCTTGATCCTTAGATCGCCAAACCATTTGAAACGGTCAAAGCCGCTTTGGGGGGAGGGTTCGCCCTGACCGAATTCGTTGTCGGCATCAGGGCTATTGACGGCCTGATTGCCTTGCAAAGAGGCTGCGTGATCGCCGCGCAGCACCTGTTGGCTCATCATGTTCATTTCAGCCGATCCTGATTTAAAAACCTATCGGCATGTCTGAATGAAAATGGTTTCCAAAACCTTTCCAGCAGGCGAGTAAAAGCGCCTGAACGGATTGTATTCAGCTTAACCGGCGCGAACCTTGGCGAGGAACGCGTTGACCTGACCGCTTAGGGTCGTTGCCTGCTTTTCCAGCTCTGTTGCGCTCGAAAGGACCTGACTGGCAGCGGCGCCCGTCGAGGTCGAAAGCTCATGCACTTCCTCGATGTGGGACGAAACCTGATCTGTACCTCTTGCAGCCAGATCGATACTTCTGGCCAGATCTTGTCCGGCAACAGATTGTTGATCGACCGCGCTTGCGATGGAAACCGCAGTTGTTTCAAGTTCTTGAACCTGATCCGATATGGAGCGCAAAGCCGCAACGCTGGCAACTGTTGTTGATTGCATCGCCCGAATTTGCTCGCCGACTTGTTCTGTGGCGCGGCTCGTCTGCATCGCGAGTTCTTTCACTTCGCTGGCAACCACGGCAAAACCGCGGCCTGCTTCGCCGCCCCGAGCCGCTTCGATCGAAGCGTTGAGCGCGAGGAGATTGGTGCGCTGCGCAATGGTTTGGATCAATTCGACAATCTGGCCAACTTGATCAGCAGAGGCTGACAATTCAGAAATTGTCTGATCGGCTTCATTGGCCGAATTTGTCGCTTTGCGTGCAAGCTCCGCCGATGATGCGGCCTGGCGGCTAATTTCTCCGATCGACATCGCGAATTCATCGCTGGCCGCCGCGGCGGCCGTTGCGCCTGTATTGGCTTCACGCATCGCGGCCGAGACTTCGACCGTGCGCTGGGTCGCTTGTTCTGCTGTGCTGGCCATCATTGTAGAGGTGGTCTGCAGTTGGGTGGAGGCCGATGCGACCCCGCTGACAACATCGCCCACCGTCCGTTCAAACTGGTCGGCCAGATTGCGGATCATGGCGTCTCGTTCGGTCCGGGCGTGATCGCGCTCTACCTGCAAACGTGTCTGCTCTTCCAATTCGGATGCGACGCTGTCTGCGCGTTCCGAACTCAATCTTGCCATTTCAATACCGGCGAGACGAATGCCCTCGATCTCTTCTCCAAGGTCACCGAATTCATCCACGCGGGTGCGGTGCGGTACAACAATATCGTGTTCGCCGTTCGCTATTCGGCGCATGCAATCAATCAGTTGAATTGATGTCCCGACGATGTCTTTGCGAATTATGATCATCAGAGACACGGTCATGGCGATGCCGATCGCAACTGATGCAATGAGGGCGAAACGCAGTTTGCCCGCATCCGCCGCCGCCGCGGCGATCGCTTCGGGAGTGCCAACTGCCAACTGCGCGGAGATATCACCCAGGATAATGAACGAAAAAACAGCGGTCAAAATGACCAGGGCTGTGGGCGCGCCAACGGTCAGCACGACTTTGTTCATCGTGCCGAGTTTCCTGAACACGTTGGTCACAAAACCGACATTTTCGTCATAAAGAAACGCAGCCGGGCTCGGTTCGGTAGAGATCGTCTGCGCCGGTGAACCTTTTGAGGTTTCGGCGTTCATTGTTAGATCCTGAAGTGCGCTCACGCTGCCTGTCCTTTATGGGAGGTTACTGCTGCAGCATCTGAATCTGCTGTCTGTTTCTTTAGCAATATGTCGATTTCTTCAGCGGGCATTGCTTTGTAATAAAGCCAGCCCTGAATTTGGTCTGCGCCTGCAAGTCGGACCATGTCTGCCTGCTCGTTCGTCTCGACACCTTCGGCGGTGACATCCATGTTGAGCGCGCGCGCAACGGCTATGCTGGAAAGCATCATCGCGCGGCTGCCATCATCTTCACCCGCCTGAACCACGAGAGTGCGATCAAGCTTGAGTTTTTCAAAACGGAACTGCCGCAAAAATCCGATTGAAGCATATCCTGTCCCAAAATCATCGAGCGATATGCGCACACCAAAACCGCGGATGACATCGAGAGTACGCTCGGCCACAACCGGGTCGAGCACGAGGCAGGTCTCGGTCACTTCAAGTTCGAGTTGATGGGGCGGAAAACCGGTTTCTTCGAGGATTTCTCCGAGTTTGATCGGAAATTCCGGGTTGCGCAGCTGGGCCGCTGAAATGTTTACAGACAGCGTGATACCGCCCCAGCGCAAAGCATCGCAAACAGCCTTTCGCAAAACCCACACGCCGATTGGATTGATAACGCCGCTTTCTTCAGCGACCGGAATAAAGACATTCGGGCCGATTTTATGGCCATCGCTGCGATTCCAGCGCAGCAGGGCTTCAACCGCGACGATGCTGCCATTTGCAGCGTGGACGAGCGGTTGATATGCGATTTCGAATTCATCTTTGGCGAGCCCGGCCCGAAGATCATCTTCGAGTTCCCGAACCGCTTCGCGGCGTTGGTCAAACGTCTCATTAAACCACGTGCAACGCATCTTGCCGCCGCGCTTGGACATATACATTGCGACATCGCTGCGGCGGAGCATTTCCGAAGATCCAAGCCGGTGGCGAGCGGTGCTGCGGGCAAGACCGATACTGGCGCCGACGGTGATCTGGCGCGTTCCGATATCAATCGGGGATGCGAGCTTTTCCAGCAGGGACCGGCACATGCCCTCAAGGATTGTTCCGGCTGTCTGGCCGCCCATTACAGCCGCGAATTCATCGCCGCCAAGCCGGTAGCAACGGGCCTCTTCGCCGCAAGTTTCAAGCAGCAGATCAGCGCATTTCTTTATCAGCTGATCGCCCACAGCGTGTCCGTAATGGTCGTTGACCTGCTTGAACGCATCAAGATCGATCAAGGCCATCGCGACTTCTTCATCGCCTTCGGAAAGTTGTTCGATATCGGCGTGCAAAGCTCTGCGATTGGGCAAATTGCTTAACCGATCGCGCCTCGCGACGTGTTCAAACTCGTCAATATTGGCAAAGCCTTTAAGCCCCAGCAAAACCAGCGTGGCGGCGTAAATCAGGGCGGCTGCGATGAACAGGGCACCGGTAGAAACAAATGCAATCCGGTCGCTGGCAATCACAACGAGCATGATGAGAGCAGAGACGATCGTCAAAACGGCCAGCGGCATGACCACCAGACCCGTCTTGGTCAATCGTATTGGCTTTCGTGCTGCCCGCACAACATTTCCCCGTTTAGCATGAGCTTGCGTACCGCCTGTCGGTGTCGACGATGGCACAGTTCCTAGCCTGACTTTCTAAACAGCAATGGATAACGGAAGGTAAACGCGGGCCAATCTGAGCGGCGCGGAAAGCCCATTTAAGAGGCTTTGGAGGGGATCTATCGTTCACTTTAAGTGATGCCGCCCGATGGGGGCGCAGCACCAGTCTGATCGGCGCTGTGTCTTTTATCCGATTGCCATTGCCGGACGTCTGATCGCTCTATGGCTGTTTTCATAGATGCTGGCCCGGCGCGCCACAGGGGTGAACGCATCGGTTTGTCCAACCACAGTTTCCCCCGCGCCGAGCATCAGGAAGCCATCAGGCATGAGCGCGCTGGAAAGCCGCGAGAAAGCGCGCGCGCGCGTCGGTTGATCGAAATATAGCAAGACGTTGCGGCATAGTATCAGGTCGAAACGATGCCGCGCTGGCGGCTCCAGCAAAATGCTGTGCTGTTGAAAGCGAGAAATTGACCGGGTGTTTTCGCTAACCTGCCAACCTTGGCTGGTTTCTTCGAAATGTCGCAGCATTTGGGCAACGCCAAGCCCGCGCTGGACCTCAAACTGGCTGTAAACGCCATTGCGCGCTGCGTTGATTGCGCGGTGCGACACGTCTGTTCCCAGAATGTCGATCGTCCAGCCATCCCAGCGTTCGGGCGAATCCAGTATCTGCATGGCAATCGAATAGACTTCTTGCCCCGTTGAACAGCCCGCGCACCAGATCGAAATGCGTCTTGTGTCTTCCCGCCTGCTCGCCAGATCAGGCAGGATGTTTTCAGGCAGCTGGTCAAAGGTAGGCTTGTCGCGAAAAAAATATGTTTCGTTGTTAAGCAGCGCCTCGACAACCTGCTGTGACAGGTCCGGTTTTCCGGGCGAGCGCATGGGCAAATCCAGCAAGCAGACCAATTGATCGACATTGGATATTCCGTGTTCGCGGAACACGCCGGACAATGCAGTCGCGACGCGCCAACGGCGGCTTTCGGTTAAATGCTGGCCGGTGCGCGCTTCCAAAAGGTCGGCGATGATCTGGTAAGATGCTTGGCTTACTTCCATGAAGTTATCTCACCTGCCCTATTTCGCTGCTGCAATGGGCAAGGGCACGGCAACTGCCCTGCCAAGATCTTCTGGCGAACCGATCAGACTGGTGAGGCCGGCTTTCGTCACGGCACCTGGCATCCCCCAGACCGCACTTGTTTCGGCGTTCTGCGCATAGATGGTACCGCCATTGTCAACGAGTTCCTGTGCGCCTTTCAGGCCGTCCCGGCCCATTCCCGAAAGAATTACGGCAAGCACGCGGCCCTCGCAAGCGGCGGAAAGGCTGGAAAGCATGGGGTCGACCGAAGGTAAACAGCCGCTGGGGACGGGCTCAACGGAAGTCTTGGTGATTAAGCGTTCACCCGACCGGCGCACGATCAAGTGGCCAAGGCCGGACGCGATTGTCACCTCGCCTTTGCGGATCTCGCGGCCGTCTTCGGCGATGACAGTCTTGCGCGCCGAGGCGACTTCGATCTGGCGCGCAAAAACAGGGACAAACGAGGCAGGCAGATGCTGCGTGATCAGGATCGGCAGATCAAAGTCTGGTCTGATCTGCCGCAACATCAAATTGAGCGCGTGGATGCCTCCTGTGGATGCGCCAATTGCAAGCACTTCGGGTCGCTTGCCGCGCCTTGGTGCAGATCCAATTCGTGCCTTGTTTGAAGCGTTCGCATCCGGCTGGGCTGCTTCGGCTGCGCTGCCTCCAAGCGCGTAGATCTTGTCGAGCAGTTGGGTGCGATATGTTTCGTTAAATCCGCCGGGCCGCGGTTTTAACATCGTCTCTGCTGCGCCCATCGACAGCGCAGCGACCGTAGCCTCAGCGCCGTCTTCCGTCAGAGAAGATACGACAAGGACTTGCGCGTTGCCGGCTGTATCAAGAATTGCGGGCAGGGCTTCGAGCCCGCCCATTCCGGGCATTTCGAGATCGAGCAAAATAACATCTGCAGGCGTCTTGGCGAGCTGTGCGATGGCGCGTTCTGCGCTGCTCGCGGTGCCAGCAATCGTCATGCGTTGATCGCTTTCGACCATGCGTTTGAATATTGTCCGCACAGTGAGCGAATCATCTACGATCATCACGCGGATGCCTGCGTCCGATTGTACCGCAGCCTTTGAAGCAGGCTCGGGCTCGGCGCTGGGCCTCCTCAGCAATCGGCTGGGAAGAGGCTCTTTTTCAGTCAAGCGAAGCCGACCAACTGCAGTTTGATCTGGAGTGTTTCATGATCGAAAGGCTTCATCACGTATTCGTCAGCGCCTGCCTGGATTGCCTCGCGGATATGGGCAACATCATTTTCTGTGGTGCAGAAAACCACTTTGGGAGTGTCTCCGCCGGGCCGTTTGCGAAGCTGGGTGATGAATTCGATGCCGGTCATGACCGGCATATTCCAGTCGAGCAAGACGACATCGGGCATGGCGCTTTCACAAGCATCCAGCCCAATCTGGCCATTTTCAGCCTCGCTGACCTCAAAGCCGAGCGTCTCTAGAATGTGTCGCGACACTTTCCGGATAACCCGCGAATCATCGACAATCAGGCACGTTTTCATGGAGACCCCTATTTATTATAAGCCTGAGGCGTAAGGCAGACGGGTAACTATTGAATTAAGCTGCGCTTGAGAGTTCACCGAAACTGTCGTCCGGTCCCGCGATGAGCGCGGCAAGATTAATAAGCAGGGCGGGCCCACTGGCTGTTTCGATCATACCGGTGGCCACTCGCGACCACTCTTTGCCGAAACCGCCTGTTATTTGCTGGATTTCGCCCAGACTTGTGGTGATGTCTTCGATCGCGTCGATCACAAGCGCATAGGAATATCCGTCCACGGAGACGACCGCAGCGCGGGAATCGGTGTTCCAGTCATTTGCTGGAAAGCCGAGTGCCCGGCGGCAATCAATTACGGTTAGAGCTTGGCTGCGAAGCGCCGTGATCCCGGTGATGAAATCGGGTGTTCTCGGGACAGGGGTGATTGCGCCCAATTCGATAACCGATTGCACATCGGATGCGTGCAAGGCGCACCGGCGTCCGGCGATCTGGGCCATGACCATAAGATCAGTCATTAGCGTTTCCCCCCTTGGATGCGGGCTGTTTGCAATGCGTTGACAAGAGCATCGCGATCATAGCGATAAATTGTCTCTGTGCCCGGCGTAGCCTGAGGCAGATTGCGCAACCGGATGACAGGGCCGGCCAGCGGCATTTCCAACGCCTCGGCGGCTTCGTATTCTTCTTCAAGCATGATGCAGACTTCGCTGCCATCGTCTCGCGGAACGGAGGCATTATCTGCGATTTCGTATCCGGCAGATGTTACGAGCGGACCCAGTATCGTGCGCGCCCATTCGCTGCCGGGCAGGCGGCAAAGCGGCTTGGCAGTCACTTCGGGCGGCTCGCCAAACCGGCTGAAAAGCTCGTGTCCATCAATGAGGGAAACGGTCTTTTCATCCACCAGTGTGATGGCTTCAATGAGCGGGTCATCCTGTGCGGGTCTGAGCGCTGCTGTCAGCTCGACCGCGTCATCGATTTCCCGAACGGCATACAGCAATTCACAATCGCCATCGCTCAATCGCAGCAGCCGGATCTTTTCGAGAGGAATCTGGCCGTTAGGCAATCCGATAACCGGCAAAATCATGTGGTCGATGACCGCTCTCGGTTTTGCACCGCTTAGGTCAATCGCAGAGGCAGGCGCGGTCTCGATCCGCTTGACCAGTTCAAGCCGGACTGCGCAGCGGCGATTGTCGAAATCTGTGAACAGCATGGCCCGCTGGATGTCTTTATCTGCCTCGGCCGCTGCATTTTCCGGGGTCTGAAGCACGCGCGTACGGGCGTCAGAGACCAGTCCGTATTCGCTCGCGATATTCGTCACATCAAGCAGCAGGATCGGTTGCCCGTCATCGAGCAAGGTTGAGCCGGCGTAATAGCCGCTGCGCATCACTGCGGGAGCGAGTGGTTTCACCACGAGATCGCCGTGTGTGTGAATATTATCGACAGCGATCGCGAACAGATCGCCTGATGCAAGCCGCAAGAGAACCATCGTATGCTCACCTTCGGCGATGTCATCGGTATCAAGGCCCAGAACCTCGGACAGCATCAAGCAGGCAACGCGTTGGCCTCGAAAGGTTACCAGTGCGGTTTCGCCGACACGGTTGAAATCGAGCGCCTTGGCCGAGGAATGAATGATCTCTTCGATATAGCTTTGGGGGATGGCGAACCGTTGATCTTTCACTTCAACAGTCAGCCCGGCGATAATGCTGAGTGTGAGAGGTATCTGCAGGGTAAACAGCGTGCCGACGTCCGGCTGGCTTGATACTTTTATGCTGCCGCCAACTTTTTGAAGATTGTCGCGCACGACATCAAGGCCAACGCCGCGGCCGGATACATTGCTGACTTCATCAGCGGTTGAAAAGCCGGGTTCGAAGATCAGCTGGAGAATGCTTTCGCGGCTCATATTGGCCAGCTGAGCCGATGTGACGAGCTTTGTGCTGACCGCCTTTGCCGCGATTTTTTCTTCATCAAGGCCGCGCCCGTCATCATTTACGACAATCGAGATCGTGTTGCCGGATTGGCGGGCGGCGATGGATAACAAACCGATTTCGCGTTTGCCTTTGCGCAGCCGGTCTGATGGCGTCTCCATCCCGTGATCAATGGCGTTGCGGATGATATGCGTAAGCGGATCGCGCACCATTTCGACCATTTCCCGGTCGAGTTCGACATCACCGCCTTCAAGATCGATCATAACCTGTTTGCCAAGCTCGGCAGACAAATCCCGCACCAGCCGAGGCAAAGCGGCAAATACGGTTTCGATCCGTTGCATGCGCATCCGGGTGATCGCGTCGCGCACGTCGGAAAGGATTGTGGTCAAACGCTCGAATGGCCCGTTGATCGTCGGCTGGGTGCCAGCCTGACGCAAACGATGGCCCAAATCGTTGCGGGCCAGAACCATGTCGGAAACGCCGCTCATCACCCGGTCCAGCAAATCCACTGGCAAACGGATGCTGCGTTGAACAGGCAAAGCGGCATCGGGTTTCAAGGCTTGCTCTGCTTCGTCGGAATTATCGTAGCTGCCCAATATGGAATTCGCCGGAGCGTGTGCCGGAGGCTGCGCGGCTGTGGGGGCGGCATCCACAGTGTCCATGCCGGTTTGTGTGTCGTTTCCAAGCGCCGCGATCAGGGCTTCGTCGCCTTCTTCGGCGAATGGCTGGCCGGTTTCGATAGCGTCCACCATCAAAGATATGCGATCAATGATCGCCAGTACGGCGCTGACAAGAGAGGCATCGGGATCGCGCCGCCCGGCACGGCAATCGGCCAAAGCGTCTTCGGCAGCGTGGCTCAAACCGGCAAGGCGAGGAAAATCGAAAAAGCCGCAATTGCCCTTCACCGTGTGAACAAAGCGAAAGATTGTATCGACGCGCGAGGTGTCCGTCGGATCAGCCTCCCAGGCGATTATCTCACCTTCGCTGGCTTCTAACATTTCGCGTGTTTCCGCGACGAAATCCGCCAGCAGGTCATCCATGACGCCAGTGTCCCCAAAATTGCAATTCGAGGTATCTCTATGTCGTATGATGGTTAACGAAGGGTAACGTGACGCCTAGTTGGGGGCTCGACGGTGCAGAATGTAATAGATCAGCGCGATCCCGGTCACTGCGCCGACCAGATTTGCCGCGAGCTCCGCAGTATAAATCGCCTCGCTTCCCCAACTCGGCTGCAACAGCACAGCGATTGGCAACATGATCAAAAATACGCGGAGTGCAGATTGCCCCAACGCGTATCTGGCGCGGCCGACAGCGTTCAGAATTCCATTCGCGACGATCAGCAAACCAAAGCCCGCATATCCCCACGCAGCGATTTTCAGATACAAAGCGAACTCGCTTATGACTGCGGGATCCTCCGTGAAGAAATCGGCGAACCATTCGCCAGCGGCGACCATTGCGATTGCTATGGACAGGCCCCAGGCGATGCAGAACAGACCGGCGTAAAGCGCGGCCTCTCGCGCCCGCCCATATTCTTTCGCACCCCAGTTTTGACCAACAATCGCGCCGATTGATCCCGATAGGGCGAGAAGCGGCACGGTCGCAAAGCTTTGCAATCTCCCAGCAGCGCCAAAACCCGCGACCGCAGCTTCCCCTTCGAGCGCGATCAGTGAGGTCAGGATCGACAGGCCAATCGGATTGATAGCGTTGGAGAATGCCGCCGGCAGGCCCACGCTTACAATCGCTTTGGCCGGGTCCAGCAGATTGCAGTTTCGCAGTTGTGACAGGTCCAGTGGGATCTCGCTGGAGCGGACCAGAAGCAACGCGACCGACACGCCGACCATCCAGCCGATGATCGTTGCATAGGCTGCCCCTGCAATTCCGAAACCTTCAAACCCGAACGCGCCGGTGATCAAAATCGGATCAAGCACCCAGTTGGCCACCGCATAGCTGATCGATACCGTGCTGGTTTTCCGCGCTTCGCCCTGTCCGCGCAGCACTCCGTTCAGACCCATAATCGCGAGTATAAGCGGAAAGCCGATTGCGTAGGGCTCCATATAAAGCCGGATCAGAGGCAGGAGATTTTCCGGCGCATTCATGAGCGCAAATAACGGATCAAGCAGCGCGTAAAGCGATAGGCCCATGACAATCCCGCTGCCCACCGCGAACACGATGCCGAAATTTGCTCTGCGCGCTGCTTTGGCGTCATCGCCTTCGCCCAGCGCGCGGGCGATGACCGAATTGATCCCCACCATTACGCCGACACCAAGGCTGGAAAGAGCGACCGAGATCGGGAAGATAAAGGAGATTGCCGCCAGCTGCGAGCTGCCCAGCTGGCCGATGAAATAGGCATCCACCAGCCCAATTGACATAATCGCCGCCACGCCAATGATCGCTGGCAACGTTTGGCTGATCAAATGCTTGGCGATGCTGCCCCGGACGAGCTTGGCCGATGAATTCTCGGAGGCGGTGTCATCATCGCTCATTACATCACATCGCCTAGCGACAGCCCGATATGATAGCAAAGCGAAAAGCACTGCCGCCTTTGCCATGCGAAAACCGGGGCTTTTGCGAAAGTCTTGTGCAGCGGCCCTTGGCCGTGCGATATAATGGGCAAAGACGAACTGAGAGAAGGATCTTTGACCATGGCAACGCAGCTGAAACCATCAATCGAATGCACCAAAGAAGAATGGCAGGCGCGGCTGGATCTGGCGGCGTGTTATCGTATTTTTGATCACCTTGGCTGGTCAGAATCGATTTACAATCACATTTCTTTGAAAGTGCCGGGCGAAGAGGACACGTTCCTGATCAACCCCTTCGGGCTGTTGTATGACGAGGTAACCGCATCGAATCTGGTCAAAATTGATGTCGAAGGCAACAATGTTGGGCCATCGCAATATATGGTCAATAAAGCGGGCTTCACCCAGCACGCCTATTTCCACAAACATCTGGGCGAGCGCGCGCAAGCGATTTGCCATGTCCACACCACTGCGACGATGGCCGTGTGCAGTCATGAAGACGGCCTGATGCCGACCAACTTTTATGCCTGCAACTTTCAAGACCAGATCGGATATCACGATTTCGAAGGCGTCACTGTTCGCGAAGAGGAAGGCGAACGTCTGGTCGAAAATCTCGGCAAGAATTCGATTCTGATGCTGCGCAATCATGGGCCTGTTGTGATGGACAAGACGATTCAGGGCATGTTTTTGAAAATGTGGGCGCTGCAACGGGCTTGTGAAATTCAGGTCGCAACCATTGGCATGGGTAAACCTCAACTTGTTCCGCAAGACGTCGTCGATGTTCACCAGCGCGACCTGTCTGTCATGCAGTCTCAAGGAGGCGCAGGCATGTTCGATTTCGAAGCGTGGAAGCGCCGCGTCGATAAAATCGACAATAGCTGGCGCAAGTAATGGCTACCCTGTTCGCATGCTGCATCGGATGCGAAAGCAAGATTTGCGGCGGCCATGTCATCAACGAAAGTTATGGCCCGGCGCATCAGATCATTTGGTAACCCGGCGCAGCGGAACGCCGATGGTTCGGCATCATACGCACGCGCTGCAAGTCGCAGATTGCTGCGCCGACCTATCGCAGTGCACGCTCGGGGGTATCTTGAAAATTACGCGAAATAGGGGCGAACCGTGCCGCGCATGACAGTTAATGATCGGCCGATCGAGTTCGATCTCGATCCGGATATGCCGCTGCTTTATGCGCTGCGCGAGGCCTCCAACCTGACCGGCACGAAAAGCTGCGGCGGGGGGGATTGCGTCGGGGCGTGTATGGTGCTGGTCGATGGCACGGCGCTGCGATCCTGCCGGATCACTTTGGCAGAGGCAGAGGGCCGCTTTATTACAACGATCGAAGGGCTAAGCCGCGACCGGTCCCATCCGGTACAGCAAGCGATGGTGGCGGAACAGGCAATCCAGTGCGGGTATTGCACTCCGGGCATTGTCATCGCCGCTGCCGGTTTGCTTCAGCGGAATCCTGCACCCGGAAAAGAAGAGATCGAAGCGGCAATCACCAATCTTTGCCGATGCGGCGTCTATCCCCGCTTGGTACGCGCGATCCAGCGGGCTGGTCGAGTGATGCAGCGCGGCGAAAATATCAGCGCGGCGCCCGCACCGGGGATCAGCGCAGAAGACGCGGCCGCCATTGTTCCGGCTCTGCGTCCGGTTCCCATCGAGGGTGACGAAGACGGGTCTTAAAACCGTCCTGTCAGCGCAAACCGGGCATTAAGCGGCGCCCCTACACTTGCCTGATGCGCGGCGTGCGAGTTGGGGAAATACAGCGTGTCGGTCACGTTCTCGATGTTTACCTGCACCCGAAAACGATCTGATATGTCGTAATAGGCCGCCGCGTCGATCCGCGTGTAGGCAGGCAGGACGGCAGTGTTCGAGTTATCGATGAAGCTTTCGTCCTGATGCGTCAGGCCAAAACCTACGCCAAGCCTGTCGGTCACCTCGATATTATTCCAGATCGAGAACATATTTTCCGGCAGCTCACGCGGGCGCAGTCCGGTGGGGCCGGTGCGGTTCACCTGCTCACCATCAAGAAAACTGTACCCGGCCGAGATTGACCATCCGTTGGTGATTTCGCCCTGCAATTGCAGTTCAAAGCCCTGTACGCGGGAATCGATCACGTCGAGCGTTTCCGGGTCATTATCACTGGGCTGGGGAGAGCTTTGCTCGATTTCGAAGATGGCCGTGGTCAGGGACAGCCCCTGCGCAAAATCCCATTTCAAACCCGCTTCGAGATTGGTGAACGTATCCGGTTCAAGCGCATCGTTATCACCGTTGATATTGTCAAATTGCTCGCCTGAGCGGGGCAGGAAACTTTGCGAATAACTGGCGTAGATCGATACGTTTTCTGCCGGTTTTAAAATCAGCCCGCCGCGCGGAGAAAATTCTTCGTCCCTGCGCGTCCTGAGCTCTCCTGCGGGGACATTGAGCACTTCGATATCGAAGCTGTCAAAACGGCCGCCGACGACAAGGTTCAACCAGTCGGTGAGCTTGATTTCATCCTGAATATAGATCGACAGCACATCAATTTCGACTTGCGTGAAATCATTGAGATCAGCGGTGAAATCATTGGTGGTCGTCTGACCGAGAGCGTTGATGCCTACGCCTCGGGCAAGGTTGAGCGGCCGCGTGATAGCGAAGACTTCATTATCGTCTTGCGTGGTGCTCCAGAACGAATTGAAGCGATCCTGATCGGACGAAGTGCTGATATACTCCGCGCCGAACAACAAAGTATGCTCTACCGCTCCGGTTGCAAATTCGCCCACCAGATTGGCAGACAGGAGAAGGTTCTGCCGCTGCGTGTTATCGATATACCCGTCCAGCGTAACAACGTCTGGAGTGTTCGCCTGATCGTAATCCGATGCGTATTGATTGGCGTAGACTTTGTCGTAATCGCCATAAAATGCGCTGAAGACGCCTTTTACTTCGCTAGAGAATTCGTGCTGGAGATTCGCGCGGAATAGGTGGGCTTCAAGCGTCGCAAAGTTCTGATCTGGATCGCCGAAGACAATGTTTTCAAATGCTTCGACAGGGCGCCCGTCGGTTCCGGTCGGAACGCCGCGATCAATAAAGCGATCATGATTGGCATATTCGTATGACAGGTCGAGCACGGTGCCTTGATCGAGCTCGATCCGGGCCGTCGGGTTGAACCCGATACGCTCTCCATCATAGAAATCACGGTGATTGTTGAGGCTTTCGTAAGACGCGTTGACGCGCAGCGCCACGGCTTCGCTGGCGGCAAGGTTTAAATCCCCCTGAACGCTGAATTCGCCAAATGTATCGATGGCAATCTGGCCATTGCCGAATGTCTCCCCGAGAACGCCTTTCTTGGTTACGCGGTTTACAATGCCGCCAGTGCCGCCGCGCCCGAATAGCAACGCATTGGGGCCGCGCAGGATTTCAACCTGTTCCAGATTATAGAGCCCGCGATAATATTGAACATCGTCGCGGATGCCATCGATGAAGAAATCAGCAGTCGAGCGAACGCCGCGAAAAACGATAGCGTCGCGGTGCCCTTCGCCTTGGGAATTGCTGACGCCGGGTGTGTAATCGACGATCTGGCCGATGCTCGTGAACCCGCGTTGCAGGATGTCTTCTTGGGTGGTGATGGTAACCGATTGGGGGACATCAATGATAGGGGTGGGCGTCTTCACCGAGTTCAGCTGGTCGCTGTACAGAACGTCGCCGCGGACCGTGATTTCGCGGTCGCCGTAATCTACCACTTCAGACCCGGCCTCTGCCGCGCCTGATCCAGTGTTTTCAGGCGTGCTTTCGGCCAGTGCAGGAAATGCGAAAATCGCACCGCCAAGCATTAACGCCGTCCGCGAAATTTTGTGAATCATTAAGAGCCCTTTCGTCTACTACGACGGCAGCTATTGCAACTAACTCGCAACTGCAAGCGCGAATTTGAGAATTATTCGCAATTTGTGTTGCGTGTGGTGAAAGCGCCAAAGCTGCGGCCAGAAATACAACGGAGAATCGACCATGAAAGCGACCATTTGGCACAATCCCAAATGCGGCACTTCGCGAAAAACGCTCGCCATTCTGGAAGAAACGCCGGGCGTTGAGCTTGATGTGGTGCAGTATCTTAAAGACCCGCCGTCGCGCGAAAAGCTGGCGCAGTTGTTTAAAGATGCGGGCATGACCCCGGCAGAGGGTTTGCGCCTTCGCGGAACCGATGCCGAAGAGCGCGGATTGCCTGATGCTGATGCTAACAGTGTTCTTGATGCGATGGTCGCGGACCCGATCCTGATCAATCGGCCATTCGTCGAAACCGAAAAAGGCGTGGCTCTCTGCCGACCTCAGGATACAGTTTTTAAGCTGCTCTAGGACCGTTCACCGGTAAGGTCGCCATCGGGTTGAAGTGTTCTCCAGCTGACCAGCGCAACTGCGAGGCACAGCGCGATGATAAGCCCAAAACCGAGCCAGTCGTTGATATTGTAAAGCCACACGCCAAGGGCGGGCGCATAGATGAAGCTTGCTCCGGCAACGCTGGCCACGACGCCTGATGCCTGCCCTTGTTCCGCGCGCGATACCGCAAGCGAGGTTCCAGCAGTTGTGCCCGGCCTGAAGAGGCCAAAACCGAGCGACGCGATCGAATAGCCAAGGGCAATTTGATGCAGTTCCTGCGCGCCGCCCAAGATAGCGGCTCCTACCGCTGCGACCAATATGCCGGATAAAGTGGCGCTGCGCGGACCCAAATTAAAGCGCGGGATCAGACCCCATTGGGCAAGCAAGGTCGCCAGCGCGCCAAACATCAAAACCAGCCCGACCGGTCCGGCGCCTTCTGCCGGGGAGTCCCGCAGGCCCAACCGGTCAAGGACAAGAAAGCCCGAAATGCCCAAAATCATGGCCTGAGCGTGCCCGCCAACCAGCCCTGCGATCACCCATGGCCGTAGGCGCGGCTCAAACCATCTGAGATTGCGGGTGGGAAGCGAAGCCTCTTCGAAATCATCATCATCATTGCTATCGGACGGCGCACCGGAACCGCTGGCATAAGGTGTAGTCTGACCGCGCGCGGCAAATTGCGGTTCGTCATTGGGCAGCCGGAATCGCAAAATAATGAGCGCAGCGAGGCCGAGCAGCGCAAAGCAAATGAACGGACCGGTCAGGCCAAAGCCGAGGAACGGCAAAACCATAAGCGGCGCAAGCGCCGGACCGATCACCGTGCCCAATCCGAAACTCGATGCGATCAGAGACAGCGCCTGTGTGCGTTCGGCGCGCGGCGTGCGGGATGCGACATAGGCCTGAACCGCAGGCGGGGCCGCGCTTCCGAAACCGCCGTAAAGGCTTCGCGCGGCGGCAAAAGCGATCAGCGCCCAGAATGCGGTAATCCAGCCGGAAAGTCCGGCCCAAAGCACCGCGCCGCACAGCGCCATCGAGACTATGAAGCCGACCAGTCCGAGCGCCATCATCGCCTTGCGACCGCGCCGGTCCGAACGGCGCGCCCAGATCGGAGCGCAAACGACCCACAAAAGCGCAGACCAGCTGTATGCCAGGCTGATCCAGACATCGCTGACTTCCAATGCGGTACCGATAGACGGCATCACCGATTGCATCGCTGTATTCCCGGCGGCGGTCACCAGCATCACGGTAAAAAGCAGCGCCATCCGCCCACGCGAAATCGCGTTGGGTAAAGGTGCAGTCAGTTCGGGATCGGCGCTGTTCATCGCACAATCCGCTAAGCCAGCGGCAAGAGACTTGCAAACGGATATGCTCTCTGTAAGTGAGCCTTACGTTACGTAAACTATAGCCGTTTGGATCGCGGCAGAGGATGGAATGACAGGAAATATATCTGCGATAAGCAAGCGGCTTGATATACGCTCACGCTGGCGCCGATATGCGGATCAATGGTCTGTATTCTTTCGCGGTTTTTTGGAGCACCCCCGCATGGTGGGCTCGATTATCCCATCCTCCCGCTTCACCATTCGCAAAATGCTCGAGCCTGTGGATTGGGGGACTTGCGAAGTCTTTGTTGAATACGGTCCGGGGGCGGGCACATTCTGCCACCCGGTACTTGAGAAATTGCGCGGCGATGCGGCCTTGATCGTGATCGACACCAATCCGCTCTACATCGAATATCTGACCCGAACGATCCGTGACAAACGCTTTCACGCTGTTTTGGGATCGGCCGAAAATGTCATACAAATTCTGTCTGACCTTGGCTTTGACCAAGCCGACTATGTGCTTTCCGGCCTGCCGTTTTCGACCCTGCCGAAAGGCGTTGCGCCCGCTATCGTCAAGGCAACGCATACTGTTCTGAAGCCGGGCGGCGGGTTTTTGGCGTATCAGTTCACTTCGGCTGTGCGCGACGAATCCAAGCCCTATTTCGAACGGATCGACGAAGGCTTTGAATGGCTCAACATCCTGCCCTGCAAACTGTATTGGTCGTGGAAGGGTAGATCGCCAAAAGTCTGAACTTTATTCGAAAGTCGATGTGACATCGGCCTCGCTTGGGCCGGCAAGCTGTCCGTGGATTGCAACAGCAAGCGCGCAAAGCATGATGCCAACAACCATAGCCATCAAGCCATTCACCGAACCAAGGATCAATTTGGAAGCGGTGCCATCGCCAGCGAATGACGCGATCAATCCGAACACCGAAACGAGCAGCAAAGAGATCACGATATACGCGACGCCCAAGATCGCCCAGAACACCAAAATGCGCCATTGGTGTACCCGTGTCATATCCCAGGATCGCTTTACAGCACGAAACGGGTTGAGCACTTTCTCGATAAGCACGACCGGCATCGTCATGGAAAAACGCGTCATCAGGAACAACGCCACGGCGATAATCAGGAGCGGCGCAATCGCCGCCAATCCCGGCACGCCAATCACCCCGGCCAGCATCGCAAATGGCGTTACGATCACAATTGCCGCGACCATGTAGAGAACGGCAAAAATCAAAAATGCCGCAATGATGGTCGCGACCGATTTTGCGCCCGTGCCGAGCGCCTCGGCCACGGTGGGCCGGCCATCCCCCATCAAGGCAACCATCGCGCCATAACCGGTGTATTGAATGATCGAGCCCAGCAAACCCCAGGTGATCAGCGGTCCTGCGGCCTCAAGCATTTTTTCTTGAAGAATCTCCGGATCGGCAGATGGGGAAAGCAGCGCCTCCATGCCCGGCACCATCAGGTAAATGACAAGCGTCGGAAGTAGAATGAACAGGCCCGCGATAACCGCCAGCAAGGAAAAGTTCTCACGCGCCAGCACATTGGCCCGTGACCAGGCCTGATTCATGTCGAATGTCATGCGGAACCCCTTCGTGTATTCGTCTTACCACTTGATATAGGCCTGCAATGCCCCCACCAACACGCTATGGCAAGCACCGCAGATCACTCTTTAACCGAGCGCCCGATTGAATGGCGTCGCGAAGCTGCGCAGGTCCCGTATCGTGCGGCGTTATCAGAGATGGAAGCGCGCAATGCGGCGGTTGCGGCAGGTCAGGCAGATGAGCTTGTATGGCTGTTGGAGCACCCGCCGGTATACACGGCTGGCACCAGCGCAGATAAAAGCGAACTCGTCGATCCGCGTTTCGAAGTGATCGAAGCAGGGCGCGGCGGGCGATACACCTATCATGGACCGGGCCAGCGCGTCGGGTATCTGGTGCTGGACCTCAACAAACGCGGCAAGGACGTGCGATGCTTTGTCCATTCGATTGAAGGGTGGGTGATCGATACGCTTGCCGATTTCGGGGTTAAGGCCTGGCGGGCCGAGGGCAGAGTGGGCATCTGGACGCAGGATATTGACGGGCGAGAGGCAAAGATCGGAGCGATCGGCGTGCGCGTCCGGCGGTGGGTCACAATGCACGGGTTTTCGGTCAATCTGGATCCGGACCTTTCGCATTTTGGCGGGATCGTACCTTGCGGCATTGACGAGTTTGGCGTGACCAGTCTTTCGCGGCTGGGCCTTGATGTGACACAGGCGCGGTGGGACGAAGCCTTGATTGCACATTCGCAGGATTTTCTTGACGCGCTCGATAAATCCGGGCGAGGAGCCTGCGCAACATGACCCGCATTTATCTCGCCATTCTTGTGCCCGCCTTTTTGCTCGCTGCCTGCGGCGATAGCGATCCCGCTGCCGATCCGGCCGGGGATCAAACCGGCAAAGCGGGCGGAGAGATTTTGGGCGGTTCAATCAGCGATGATATGATCGCGCTCGATCAACTGACATCGCAATCGCCTCCTGCGGCTCCATTACCCGGAGACGGTGAGGGAGACGGTGAGGGCGCCGATGATGGCAGCACCGCATCCGCATCTTCGTCTGCGTCCGAACCAGATTCGCAAAGCCAAGAGGCCGAGCCAGCTTCCGCTGACCCGGCCCCTGCTGCCGCGCCTCCGCTGGACGAATAATCAGGCAGCGTTTGCTGCGGCCTGCTCTTCTTCCATCGTCGGATAATCGATGTAGCCTTCTGGAATCGGGAAATACCAACTCTTCGGCACATTCGTGTTCGGGTTGAAATCTGCGCCTGCCGCAATCCGTTTTTCCAGATCGGGGTTGGAGATGTATGGCCGGCCAAAGCTGACCGCTTCGCAGCGACCGCTCGACACGTCATCATCGGCTTCCTGCGCGGTGTAATCCGAATTCAGGATCAGCGGGCCGGTGTAATTCGCCCGGATTACATCGTCCTGTTTGGGCACTTCGGTGTTGCCAAATGTGCCGTTCGGACCCGGCTGGCGCAGCTCGACGAATGCCAAACCCAATTCTTCGCATACCCGTGCCGCCGCGCCGAAAGTTTCGCCCGGCGTGCTGTCATCGGCCCCTTGGGAATCGCCGTTGGGTGACAGGCGAATTCCGACACGGTCCGCGCCCCAGACATCGATGATCGCTTCCAGTACTTCGCGCATGAAACGCGTGCGTTTCTCAGGTGTGCCGCCATATTCATCGGTGCGGTGATTGGTGCTGTCACGCAGGAACTGGTCCACCAGATAGCCATTGGCGCCGTGCAGCTGAACGCCATCGAACCCGGCCTTTTTGGCGTTTTCGGCAGCGCGGCGATAATCCCCGATTGTGCGCTGAATATCTTCATGCGTCATGGCGCGGGCTTCGACATAGGGTTGTTTGCCGGTCGGCGTGTGCGCTTCGCCCGGTGCTGTGGTGGCGCTGGCGGAGAATGGCGGCTTCCCGTCCAGAAAAACCGGATGAACGATCCGGCCCATATGCCAAAGCTGCATTACGATCAGGCCGCCTTCGTCATGCACGGCTTTGGTGATCGGTTTCCACGCTTCGGTCTGTTCATCGCTCCAGATACCCGGAGCCGACGGCCAGCCAAGGCCCTCGACACTGATGCCGGTCGCCTCGGTCAGGATCATGCCTGCACCGGCGCGCTGGCGGTAATATGTCGTCATCATATCATTAGGCGTGAACATCGGATCGGCGGCGCGTCCGCGGGTAAGCGGGGCCATAAAGATGCGGTTCTTCGCCTCTAGCGCGCCCATTTTGAGCGGTTGGAACAGAACGTCATGCATGTGCGGATTTCCTCTAGATCAGTTTCAATTGGCTATTCACTTGGCGATGATCGCGTTACTGCGCAAGCATGGAAAAAGACGGCGCGGGCCAAGAAAAGCTGTTTGACTGGAAGCCGCTGCTGCTGCTGGCGGCGTTATTGGGCGGCAATATTGCGCTGGCATTGGGGCCGTGGCTGGTCCGCTTGACCGATACAGGTCCGGTGAGCGCCGCGTTCTGGCGGCTATTTCTGGCGCTGCCGTTCCTTGCGCTGTTTGCGCGGTTCGCCGGGCAGCAGATCGGAGGGATGCCGAAAAAGACGCTGGTGCTGGTCGCGATTGGAGCCACGGCTTTCGCGCTGGATCTGGCCAGCTGGCATATCGGGATCGGCATGACGCGGCTGGGCAATGCGACGCTGTTTGGCAATGCGGGATCGATCATCCTGCTGTTCTGGGGCTTTATCATCGCGCGAATGCTGCCGCGCGGACTGGAGTGGCTCGCGATTGTCTGCGCGCTGGCGGGCGCGGGAATTTTGCTGGGCCGTAGCCTTGAGATTTCGCCTGAGACATTCGCTGGCGACCTGTTCTGCATCACCGCAGGGCTGCTTTACGCGGTCTATCTGCTCACCTTGCAGGGCGCGCGGGGGCAGTTTGGATCATGGAGTTTGCTGGTCTGGGTCAGCATTTTTGCGTGCCCGGTATTGCTGGCCTTGGCGCTGGCTTTGGGAGAGTCCGTCTGGCCTACCAATTGGACGCCGGTGATTGTGCTGTTCATCACCAGCCAGCTGATCGGGCAGGGCCTGCTGGTCTATTCGCTGGGCCATTTCCCGCCGCTGATCATCGGCCTCGCGCTGCTAACGCAGCCCGCGATTGCTGCGGTGATCGGGTACAGCGTTTTTGGCGAAGTGCTTACTCCGCTGGATATTGGCGGGATGGTGCTGCTTGGGAGTGCGCTGGTGGTGGCGCGGGCGACGACGAGGAAGGCGGGGCCGGGGATGGTGCAAAGGCGGGATTAGGAATCCATTTCAAACCACGTAGCTCCGCTGCCCGGTGCATCATCAGGCAGTTCCTTAATCTCGACTACCTTATGGACAAACATCAACGGATTGGTCCCGCCGTTTCGCCGCTCGCGAAAAAACGGGCGAAGCTCCTTTTTGATCGAGTCGAGAGCGGCAAATTCTGCAGCTTGCTCATCGGTCGCTTCCACAAAGCGCGTGGCGTAAAACCCGAGCGGTCCATCTGCGTCTTCCAAAAGACGCGCCGGGAAGTCGACGCCTTCGATCATGACCGAATATTTGTGCACCGCCTCACTCCGCCTTAAACGGCACCTTGCCCAAATCGCCCAATCCAACCGTTCCGCCGGCCATGCCGAGCATCCGGTCGAGGCTTTCTTTCGCTTTTAAACGAATGTCTTCCTCGATCACGATCTGTGGTTCCAGATCGCGCAGGGCGGTGTACATTTTCTCCATCGTGTTGAGCGCCATGTAGGGGCAGATATTGCAGTTGCAGTTTCCGTCTGCGCCCGGTGCGCCGATGAAGGTTTTCTCGGGCAGCGCTTTTTCCATCTGGTGCATGATGTGCGGCTCGGTCGCGACGATCAAAGTGTCGCCTTCAAAGTTTTTCGCAAAGCTCAGGATCGAGCTGGTCGAACCAACGTGATCGGCGTGATCGATGATCGCAGGCGGGCATTCCGGGTGCGCGGCTACCGGCGCATCGGGGTGCTGTTCTTTAAGTTTCAGCAGCTCGGTCTCGCTGAATGCCTCGTGCACGATGCACACGCCCGGCCACAGCAGCATTTCTCGGTCAAATTTGCGCGAAAGCCAGCCGCCAAGGTGGCGGTCTGGGCCGAAAATGATCTTTTGATCGGCTGGGATCTGCTCAAGGATCGTCTCCGCGCTGGAGGACGTCACGATGATGTCGGACAGCGCTTTCACCTCGGTCGAACAATTAATGTAAGTCAGCGCGATGTGATCAGGGTGCGCCTCGCGGAAAGCCTTGAACTTTTCCGGCGGGCAGGAATCTTCCAGTGAACACCCCGCGTCCATATCGGGCAGGATCACGGTTTTTTCCGGCGAGAGGATTTTGGCGGTGTCCGCCATGAATTTCACGCCGCAAAACAGGATGACATCGGCATCGGTTTCCGCCGCTTTTCGCGAAAGCTCCAGACTGTCGCCGACAAAGTCCGCAATATCCTGAATATCGGGCGTCTGGTAATAATGCGCGAGGATCACCGCATTGCGTTCTTTACGCAGGCGGTGGATCTCGGCGAGCAGGTCGTCGCCCGATGGGATTTTTGTCTCGATACTCATGGGCTTGGTTCCGCTGTTAAGTGTGCGCGTTAAATAGGTCTTTTTCGCAGATTTGCGAGCCTCGCTGTGCTAGACGACGTCAGGGGAGAGACACAAGATGTATCAGCTTAATCTGACCGAAGCGTATTGCCCGGCCCAGGCGGACACCGAATATCGCGAGCGCACGATCGCAGAAATGCTGCGCGAACAAGCCGCCATCCGAGGCGAAGAGACGGCTTTGCGCGAGCTGCTGGCGGATGGGAGCATCGGGCGCGAATGGACGTTTGCCGGATTGCTGGCCGATGCCGAGAAATGCGGACGGGCGCTGGCAGCGCGGCACCAGCCGGGGACGCGGATTGCCATTATGGGCGGCAATTGTCCCGAATGGGTGCTGGTGCAGTTGGGATCGGCGTTTGCCGGGCTAACGATTGTGACGGTCAATCCCGCCTTTACCCCCCGCGAAGTGCGCTATGTGCTCGAACAATCGCGTGCAGGCGCGGTGTATTATCAACCCAATGTGCGCGGTACGGCGCTGCGGCCTGTGGTGGATGAGGCGGCAGCTGGCCTGAATGCCGCCGACTACATGATCGATATCGAAGATCACGCCGAACTTTTTTCGGGCGCAGGCGACGGCGAATTGCGCGCCACAAAGCCGCGCGACATTGTGATGATTCAATACACATCGGGCACAACCGGCTTTCCCAAAGGTGTGCTGCTGCATCAGCATGGACTGTTGCAGAGCAATTACGATGTGTTTGCGCGGTGGAACCTTGCCCCGGGTAAAACGGTGATGTGTCCGTTCCCGCTGTTTCATACCGCCGGCAGCGCGGTGTGTGTGCTGGGCGTGCTGGCGCACGGTGCGACGCTGATGCTGGTTTCGGTGTTTGATCCGGTGGCGGTGGCGAAAGCGATCGAGCGCGAAAAGCCCGAAGTCGTTGGCGGCGTCTCGACGATGATCTACGCCATTATCGAAGCCGCGAAAGCGACCGGAACCGATATTTCCGGCGTTGAAGCCGTGATCAGCGGCGGCGCGATGGTGCAGCCGGAATTGAACCGCGCCGCGCAGCAAACCTTCGGAGTTCCGATCCTGATCGTGTATGGCCAGACCGAAACCTCGCCAGCGATTACGGCGGCGTGGCCCACCGATACCGGATCGGATCTGACAGATACGATCGGTCAGCCGTGCTCGCACATGGAAGTGTCCATCCGATCGCCAAACGACAACACAGTTTGCGCGCCCGATGAGCAAGGCGAAATATGCATGCGCGGGTTCAATATGATGGCCGGGTACAATGACAATCCGCAAGCGACTGCAGAGACGATTGATGCCGATGGCTGGCTGCATACCGGCGATCTGGGCACGATGGATGCGCGCGGCTATGTCAAGATTACCGGCCGCGTGAAAGAGATGATCATTCGCGGCGGTGAGAACCTGTTCCCCGCAGAGATCGAAGCTGCGCTGCTCGAACATCCCGCCATTGCAGAGGTCGCTGTGGCCGGTGTGCCTGATGAAAAGTGGGGTGAGATTGTCGCTGCCTTTATGCGTTTGTCCGAAGGGGTTGAGAAACCCGATGAGGACGCGCTCAAAAACTTCATGCGCAAGCGCCTTTCCCCGCAAAAGACACCGGCGCATTGGGTCTGGGTCGAGGAATTTCCGCTCACCGGATCAGGCAAGATCCAGAAATTCGCGATGGCAGAGGCTTTTGCCAAGGGGCAGCAAGCGTCTGCTTGAAAAAGCGTTCAGCAAAAGTCTGGTGCGTTGCGCCAAATGAAGGGATATCTTCGATGTCAGTGCTAAAATTTGCAATTTCCGCTCTCGTCATTCTCGGGGTGATTGGCGTGATCGGTTTCTTTATTCTCGGTATCTCTTCACAAAATGGATCTGCACCGGGCCTTAGCGATGGCCGCCTTGCTGCGTGTCCGAACTCTCCCAACTGCGTGAGCAGTGAAGACGGGGTGTCAGCGGATAAGGCCGCCGCGCCGTTCCCCCTTGAAAGCTGGAACCGGTTGCCAGCCGCGATTGTGTCCATCGGCGGGACTGTCACGATCACTCAAGACGATTATCTTGCTGCCGAATTCAAATCGGCGACTTTCGGATTTGTCGATGATCTTGAACTTCGCAAAGCAGACGATGCTGTTCATGTGCGCTCGGCCTCACGCGTGGGCTATTCCGATGCCGGAGCAAATGCAGCGCGCGTGGCGAACCTGCGTAAGGCGCTCAGCGATTAGGGCCCGCGTGCCAAACGCCGCCATCCAGCGCCGCCAGCCCGCGTTTCTCCAGATCGATCAAATGCGCGGTTACGCTCATTTCCGCCGCGCCGATCAGGCGCTCGTCCAGGCCTTTATACATCGCCGGGATAAAGGCCGATGCTGGCCGCGCTTCTTCGCCCAGTAGCCGCAAAATCTGGTTTTCGCGCTGGCGGCGGTGGCCGATCATGCCGCGCACCAATTGTTTTGGCTTGGTGATCGCTGCGCCGTGGGCCGCGTGGTAGACAGTGTCCTCGCGCGCCTGCAATTTCTCCAGACTGGCCATGTAATCGCCCATATCGCCATCCGGCGGGATGACGACGCTGGTGGACCAGCCCATCACGTGATCACCGGTGAACAGCGCGCCACTTTCCTCCAGAGCAAAGCAGAGATGGTTCGATGTGTGCCCCGGTGTCGACACTGCGGTCAGCGTCCATCCGGTGCCGCGCATCTGCTCGCCATCTTCCAGCACACGGTCGGGCGCGTATGTCGTATCGAACGCTTCGTCAGCGCGCGGCAAATCGGTTTTCAACACCAGCGGCGCGCAGCCGACTACGGGTGCTCCAGTCCTGGCGGCCAAAGGCGCAGCGGCTGGCGAATGATCGCGGTGCGTATGTGTGCACATGATCGCAGTAATTTTGGCATCGCCCACAGCGGCTATAATCGCATCGATATGCGCCGGATCATTCGGGCCGGGATCGATCACGGCGACATCAACCTCTGATCCGACCACATATGTCTGTGTGCCAGTGAAAGTGTAGGGCGAGGGATTGGGTGCCAGCACGCGTTTAACCAACGTCTCGAGCTGTTCGGCCTCACCAGTGGGCCAAGGTTTGGGTGGGATACCTGCCATGGATATCTGTATGGAGCGGTAAGTCTGGCCTGTCGAGAGCTGCCATGGAGCGGCTTGCGATGATAGCTCAAGCAGTTAGGAATGCGCCAAACGAGAGAGGGTTTATGGCCGATTACATTCTGGTGCTTGATGAAGGCACAACTTCGACCCGTGCGATGCTGTTCGCGCGCGATGGCGTTCTTGCTGCCTCTGCGCAGAAAGACCTGACCCAGCATTATCCGAAAGGCGGCTGGGTTGAACATGATGCGGCAGAGATTTGGGAGAAAACCCTGGCATGTGCCAACGAGGTGATCCCGAAGGTCGGCGGCGCCGCCATGATCGCGGCGATCGGTATCACCAACCAGCGCGAAACGGTGATCGCATGGGATAAAGAAACGGGCGAGCCGCTCAGCCGGGCTATTGTATGGCAGGACCGGCGCACCGAACCGCTTTGCATTGAATTGCGCCAGGCAGGCCATGAAGCCGACGTGCAAAAGCGCACCGGGCTTTTGCTCGATCCGTATTTCTCCGGCACCAAAATGCGCTGGATGATGGATAATGTGCCCGAAGTTCGCGCAGCTGCGCAACAAGGCACTTTGGCGTTTGGCACCGTAGAAAGCTGGCTGGTTTTCAACCTGACCGGCGGCGAGCATATCACCGATGCCAGCAATGCCAGCCGGACTTTATTGATGGATCTGTCCGGGGCGCAGTTTGACGAAGGGTTATGCGACCTTATCGGGGTGCCGCACGCGGCTCTTGCAAAAGTGGTCGATATGTCCGGCGCTTTGGCACACACGCAGCCTGCTCTGTTTGGCCGCGCCATTCCGATCACCGGACTTGTCGGCGATCAACAGGCCGCAACCGTCGGTCAGGCTTGCCTGTCACCCGGACAAACCAAAGCGACATATGGAACCGGCGCGTTCGTGCTGACCAATCAGGGGGACACGATCCCGCGCTCTGCCAATCGGTTGCTGGGCACCGTGCTAACCCAGATCAACGGGGAGCGCACCTATGCGATTGAAGGCTCTGTGTTCGTGGCAGGAAGTCTGGTCAAATGGCTGCGCGATTCTTTAGGGATCGTGGAAAGTGCGAGCCAGACAGAAGAACTAGCGCGATCGGTCACGGATACGGGCGGGGTCACAATTGTCCCTGCGCTTGCCGGACTTGGCGCACCGCATTGGCGGGCGGAAGCGCGCGGTCTGATCAGCGGGCTTAGTTTTGCCACTGGCAAGGCCGAGCTTGCGCGTGCTGCGCTGGAGGCGATGGCGCATCAGACGCACGATCTTGCGCAAGCCTTTGCCGCTGATGGCACGTCGTGGGAAACGCTGCGCATTGATGGCGGCATGGCGGCAAATTCATGGATGTCGCAAGATCTCGCGGACATGTTGGACGTGCCGGTTGAACGGCCCGACTTTGTCGAAACCACCGCTCTTGGTGCAGCCATGCTCGCCGCGTCTGGGGCAGGGTTGTACCCTGATCTTAAAACCGCGGCGGAGGCCATGCGCGGCCAGCTGACGCGGTTTGATCCTCATCTGGATGACAGCGCGCGTTCGGCACGGTTGGAACGCTGGGCAAAGGCGCTTGCAGCGGCCTAGCCGGTTTACAGGATTAGCGTTGCCGTGGGCCGGATTGGCGTAATTCGATCCGGACGTCCTGCGGTTGACCAAATTCGCGATCAATCCGGTCCTGGAATGCGCGAACGGGCGAACCCATCGCGAATTGTTGCCGCCACGACTGGTCGAGCCTTGCGATCCGGCTGTGCATGGCTTCTGTCTCGGCGATCAGAGCGCGTGTTTCTGGCTCAAGCAAAAGCAATTGTGCGATATCGGATCTGCGATCAGGCGGAAGTGCGCCATGGTTGCGCACCTGATTTTCACTCATCTCACCGGAAAAATACGCCCGCTGATTAAGCAGCCAGGCGAGCAGATGCATCATCCGCGTCGTGGTTTTCAAACCTTCGGTCGACAGCGCCAGCCTGACCATCGCATTCTCACCGGTTGCCGGCTCCCGTGTGCCGAGTGCGAACACGGAGCGCACATCATCGGCCAGCACAAGTGCTTCGCTGTATAGCGCCTCGATGATCGGGCGTGAAAGATTGGTGGCTGGAACCATGAGTTCCTCGTCGCTACGCCGACTTCGGGGTCGCCGCCATGGCGGTAAGGTTATTATCCAGACAGGATTTTACATTGTCTCTGTCCGGGACAGAATCGCCTGTCTGTTAATGAGATAGACTGCTCTGAACTGGCGGCAAAGCTGCTCGGGAATGGAGCAATCTAGGCAATAATATCGGGCAGCAACATGTCTTCGATGATCGCAATCTGGTCTTTCAGATGCAGCTTTCGCTTCTTAAGCCGGGCGATCTGCAACTGATCGGTCGATCCCGCTTCGGTCAAGGCGGCAATTGCGGCATCCAGATCGCGGTGCTCTGTCCGCATCAATTCCAGGTTTTTGGTCAGCTCTTGCTCGTTCATCTGGCTTTGCTTCCCGTTTCAGGTCGTTGCGGATGCATGTGAAAAACCCGTAGGCGATTCACCGTGCATTTGAGAGAGTTTATCGTTTCACTCTAATCGAAGGGGTTTGCAAGTTAACCTGTCTGTGGTTTTATTCACAACAGCGGCCCGGCCGTTCAATGCCGAGTCGTTCCCACCGGGGGCAAACCCCCGTATATAGGAGAACATTGTCTATGGCATCGTCCCACGTAAACGCGCTCCAATCCAAACATGCAGGCCTTGAAGCTAAGCTCCGTCAGGAACTGGCCCGTCCCGCGCCCGATACTTCGACGATCCAAGCTCTTAAAAAACAAAAACTTCGATTGAAGGAAGAAATCGCCACCGCCTGATTGCTTCATCGATCAGGCGCCTAGCGCGAATTCATCGGCAAGGGGGCTTGACCGTCGATCGCGGCGGTCAAGCCACGCGAGCTATTCTGTACCGGCGCTGCATTGGACTTTGCAGCCCTGCAGTTTGTCTAAGCCCGCCGCTCATATTTCGATGCGCTGGTTGCTTGCGAGTTTGCGCGCCGCGCTCTAAGCCAGAGCCGCAATGACAGCCGCAGCATCCGCCCGTCAGATCCTTACCCGCCTTCACGAAGTGATGGCATCGCGGATGTATGCTCAGGGCAAACTTGATCGCGTTGTTGGAATTGTTGGCGAAAGCCTGACGAGCGAAGTGTGCTCGATCTATCTGCTGCGCGAAGGCATGCTTGAACTGTTCGCGACCAAGGGGCTGAACCAAAGCGCGGTCCACGTTACGCGAATGGCGATTGGCGAAGGTCTGACCGGCGTGATCGCCGACAATGTCGAAACGCTCAATCTGGCCGAGGCAAAAGCCCATCCCGATTTCCAATACCGACCGGAAACAGGAGAGGAAAAGTTCCACTCTTTTGCCGGTGTGCCGATTGTCTACCGCGAGCGGGCGGTGGGTGTTTTGTGTGTGCAGCATGTCGAGCCGCGCCGCTATGAAGAAGTCGAGATCGAAGCGCTCCAGACCACGGCGATGGTGCTGTCCGAACTGATCGCCAATGCCGAACTGATCGATGAAGAAGAGGCGCTGGGCCTTTCTGCCAAACAATCGGGGCCGCAAACCCTGAGCGGGCTGACGCTGGTAAAGGGGCTTGCGGTCGGGCGGGCTGTGTATCACCAGCCCCGCGTTCAGATAACACAGGTTGTCGCAGACGATATCGAGGCCGAGCGCCAGCGGGTTTACCGCGCGTTCGACAAAATGCGGGAACAGATCGATACGCTGACCGGTCAGGCCGATTTCGGCGTGGGCGGAGAGCAGGAAGAGGTCCTCAAGACCTACAAGATGTTCGCCTATGACGAAGGCTGGTCGCGGCGCATCAACGAAGCAATCGATAGCGGTCTGACCGCAGAGGCCGCAATCGAGCGCGTGCAGCAGCACACGCGGATGCGGATGCGGGAAATTGACGATCCTTTGCTGGCTGACCGGATGCATGATCTGGAGGATCTCGCCAACCGCTTGCTCAGGATTGTTTCGGGCCAATTGGGGACCGCCGCATCGCAAGGCTTGCGAAAGGATACGATCCTGATCGCGCGCAATCTGGGCCCGGCCGAATTGCTCGAATATGATCGCAGGCGGCTAAAAGGGGTCATCCTTGAAGAAGGCTCGCTTACGGCGCACGTTGTGATCGTGGCGCGTTCCATGGGAATACCCGTTTTGGGGCGGGCGGGCGGCGTTCGCGGAATTATTCGGGACGGCGATGAAGTGCTGCTTGATGCGACTGCTGCATCGGCGACGGTGCGGCCGACAACCTCCGTGGCAGACGCATTTGAAACGCGATTTGCCAAAACCCGGGAAAAGCAGGCTGCCTATGCCGAACTGCGGGATGTCGAACCGTTCACCCGCTGCGGCACGCGAATTCAGGTGATGATCAATGCGGGACTGCGCGACGATATCAGCGCGCTTGCCATGACGGGCGCGGATGGCGTCGGTTTGTTCCGTACCGAGTTTCAGTTTCTGGTTTCGGCGACTTTGCCACAACGCGAACGGCAAACGCGGCTTTATCGCGATGTGCTCGATGCGGCGGGTAACAAGCCTGTGATTTTCCGCACGGTCGATATTGGCGGCGATAAATCGGTTCCTTACCTCGCCTCTGACATTGCCGATAATGATGAAAATCCGGCGATGGGCTGGCGCGCTTTGCGTCTTGCACTGGCGCGGGAAGGGTTGATGAAAGCTCAGGCGCGTGCCCTGCTTGAAGCGGGCGCAGGGCGTTCGCTTCATGTCATGTTCCCGATGGTTTCAGAACCGTGGGAATTCGATGCGGCAAAAACCGTGTTTGACGAGCAACTCGCCTTTTTGCGGTCAAAGAAAAAGCTGCTGCCCGAATCCATAAAATTCGGCGCGATGTTAGAGGTGCCCGCACTGGCGGAGGTTCTGGATCTGCTGCTGCCAAAGCTTAGCTTTCTGTCGGTTGGTACCAATGATCTCACGCAGTTCCTGTTTGCGGCTGACCGTGGCAATCCCATCCTTGCGCAGCGTTATGACTGGTTGAGCCCGTCGATCCTGCGGTTTTTGCGCCGGGTTATACAGAATTCCGTGGGTAGCGGCGTTGATGTTGCCGTCTGCGGTGAAATGGGCGGTCGGCGGCTTGAAGCTCTCGCGCTGCTGGGCATCGGGTTTCGGCGTTTGTCGATTACGCCAGCGGCGGTTGGACCGATCAAAGAGCTGGTACGAAAAGTCGATCTGGCAGAAATCTCTGCGGCAATGACCACATGGCTGATGGACCCGTCGATTGATATCCGGCGCGAATTGACGCTTTGGGCTGAAGAGCGCGGGATTGAAGTCGACTGACCGGCCAGTGGCCCGCGTGTGTGCCGATTTTACGTTGGGCTGAAAAGTGAATCCTTGACTCGGCCTGCCGCAAAGGTTCTCTGTAGCGCAATACAAATTTCTAAAAACCACGCTAAAGTGGATTGGGTCATGAGCAGCGAACAAGAAAGTAGCAGCGAAGAGCTGGGGCAAGAGACTGTGGCTGAAACGCAGTCCGTCGGCGAGCGCTTGCGCGCTGCACGCGAGGAAAAGGGGCTCGACCTACCGCACATTGCCGCCGAAACGCGCATCCCCGAACGCCATCTCGAAACAATTGAACGCGGCGCATTCAATGATCTTCCATCGCGGACATATGCGATAGGTTTTGCCCGTTCCTATGCCCGGATCGTCGGCCTGAATGAAGCGGAAATCGCTGCCGCCGTTCGCCAAGAGCTTTCTGAAGGTGTGAGTAGAAAATCGGCTTTGGCAGGCGGGATGGAGCCAGGCGATCCTGCCAAGCTGCCGTCTGCCGGACTGGCATGGTTTGGCGCCTTCGCTGCCCTTATTCTGGCGATTGGCATCTATGCTTTTTACAGCACCTATTTCGGCGCTGGAGACGGGCTGGATTCGTTGGTCGCGCAGGCTGACGAAGAAACGGCGCAAGTGGCCGAAAATGGCGCAAGCGAGGCAGACGGTGCGCCCTCCGAAGTTCCCGTTGATGCGGCCAGTGAAGTTGTCTTTACCGCTCTTGAAGACGGAATTTGGGTCCGCTTTTACGAAGAAGACGGTGAGCGCCTGTTCGAAAAGCAGATGGAGAACGGCGAGCAATTCGTTTTGCCTGCGACCGCAGTTGAGCCTCGGATCAACACTGGCCGGCCCGATGCTTTGGCGATCACAATCGGCGGGCAACCAGTGGCGAAACTTGCCGAAGAACCGATTACGCTCGGTGATACAGCGATATCGGCTGCCGCCCTCTTGGCGCGGGCGGATATACCCGATCCTGCCGCATCAGCCGCAAACTAGCCTCTTTCCCACCGATTTAGTGATAGTCTTGCTCGACTTGCAGCCCATCTGGCGGCACTAATTCCGGTGTCATTCATGCACCGGTTGCCACCATGCAGCCTATCAAACATGATGCGGATGCGCGCGGCCGAGACCCTCGATCGCCGGTTTGCAGAAAAAGGGAACACAGAACCCATGAAATTCGCTCTCAAAAAGCCATTTTCACTTTCTAGTTTAAGAATCGCTGGCGCACTCGCGGTGGCGGCAACGGCCGTGACATCGCCTGTTCCGTCATTCGCTCAGGAGGAGTCCTCCGAAGCGCGTCTGCGCAAAATGGAAGCAGAGATCCGCGCGCTTCAACGTAATGTATTTCCCGGCGGCGATGGCCGTTTCTTTGAGCCTCAAATTTCCGGCGATGGCACCGCGGCAGCATCCCCTTCGCGGACCACAACGCCATCGACCACAGCGGTTACCGATATACTGGCCCGCCTTGATGCGATGGAGCAGCAATTGCAGCGCCTCACGGCTCTGACCGAAGAAAATTCGAACGCGCTTTCGCTGATGGAAGGGCGCGTTTCCGCGCTGGAGGTGGGCGTGAAGATCACATCGCCCGCGTCGCAGAGAACCGGCAGCGGCGAGAATAACGCCAATCTGGTCGCAATTTTGGATGATGATGGAGCCGGTCTGGTTCAAACCGCACCAGCTGCCACGGGACCAAGTGCGGAGCGTTTGGCCGCGGTACAGGAAATCACCAAGCCGCAAACTGACGATGCGGCAGATGATGAATATTCCTATGGTTTCCGTCTCTGGAATGCTGGTTTCTATCCAGAGGCGCGTCAGCAATTGTCCAGTTTTGTCGAAACCTATCCCTCGCACTGGCGGTTAACTTGGGGCCGCAATCTGCTGGGCCGCGCATTCCTGGATGACGGTATGCCAGAAGAAGCAGCGCGCTGGTTCCTGCGTAATTATCAGGCCGACCGGACGGCGGCACGCGCACCGGACAGCTTGCTGCTTCTGGCCGAATCCATGATCGCAATGAAAGACACGCGCCGCGCTTGCATCGCGCTTGCTGAGTTCGGAGAAACCTATCCTGCCATCGCAAGTGGTCGTTTGTTGGACAGTTACGAGGCCAACCGCCGCAAAGTGACCTGCGAGGGATAGGCTTTGAAGGAGCGGAGCCGCTGATTGATACGCAAATCAATCCTGAACTGATCGCGCGATTTCGCGCCGATCTGGATCGTTTCGGTTTTGCTGATACGCGGCTTGGCCTTGCGGTTTCGGGAGGTCCGGACAGCCTCGCTTTGTTATTGCTGGCCCATGCGGCCTGCGGATCAGAGCGTATTGCGGCAGCAACCGTCGATCATGCCTTGCGAGCCGAAAGCGCGGCAGAAGCCGAATTCGTCGCTGAAATATGCCGCCGGCTTGGCGTCGACCATGCGATCTTGAAGGTGAAAGTCGAGCCCGGCAATGTGCAGGCTGAGGCGCGCACAGCGCGGTATCTTGCGCTGGGCCAATGGCATGATGATGCGCGGGCGGCTGTGCTCATGACGGCGCATCATGCCGATGATCAGGCCGAAACCATATTGATGCGCTTAAACCGCGGAAGCGGTGTCCCCGGCCTTGCGGCGATCCGCTCAACCGCTGAAATTCCCGGCTGGGGCGGTACGCTTGCCCGTCCTTTGCTGCGTTGGAGCAAACGCGAACTGGAATCGGTGGTGTCATCGGCTCAGATCGAGCCTGTGCGCGATCCCTCCAACAGCGACGAGCAGTTTGATCGCGCCCGGGTCCGGCGCTTTCTTTCGGATCAGGATTGGCTTGATACGCAGGCTCTGGCGGCCAGCGCAGAGCATATCGAGGACGCCTGGCGCGCGATTGAATGGTTCGCTGCGGAGGACTGGGAAACACATGTCGTGCCCGATTCCGACGAGACAGGCCGCGGATTTCGATATTACGCCAATGTTCCGCGCGCGATTGCGATTGAGACGATCTGCCGCGTCATCGGCGAGCTGGGCGGAGATGCAGCGCGCGGCGACGCGGGGCGTGCATTCGATCGGTTATGGCGCGGTGACAATGCGTCTCTGGCAGGCGTCTTGATCGTTCCGGGAATCGAGCAGATTGCCCAGACGGGCGTAACCATGCGGGTTTGGCGTTTCAGCCCTGAACCGCCCCGCGCGGCGCAATAATTCGATCAAGTTTATGCGCGGGTATGTTTCCCGGCTTTAGCTCATGATTTTGTCGCCGACGCCGATCAATGACCCGCGAGTGATCACCACCTTGTCGCCGCGTTTCGCTAATGCGAACAGTTTTTCGGCAAAGGGATCGGGCACTCCGATACAGCCGTGACTGGCATAGCCATTGAGTACGGGTGAGCCGTGGATCGCAATCCCATCCCATGTCAGGCGCAGGGTCCAGGGCATCGGAGCGTTGTTGTATTTCTCCGAAATGTTATCCTTTTCCTTGGTCAGGATGGGGAAGGTACCGACAGGGGTCGGGTGCTTTTTGGTGCCTAGCAAAGCAACGGCGGTACCGATTTCGTGACCGTCGCGAAACACGCTGATGACGCGTGCATCCAGATCGACTGTCATAACGAGTTTACCGGTCGCTGGTGCGCGGCTTTCGTCCCAGTACCAATCGCCATATCGGATCGTGCCTTCGATTGGCAGGATGCTTTTGACGACGAAAGGATCATCTGCATCAAATGCGGGCGCTGCTTGGACGACAGGTTGCGCAATCATCCGTGCGGCAGGGCCGCGAGGAGGCAGCGCGGCTGGCGGCGGCGCAAAGGCCGGTTCGGCAAGTTCGGGCGCAGCCGCGATGGCTGCCGGTGCTGCACTGATTACAGGCAGGCCAGGTTCGAATTTTTCAGGTGCGTCCGTTGCCCCGGTTTCGGCGGCGTAGGGCATCGGAAGACTGGGATCTACGATCAGCGAAGATCCGCCAGTGGTTGGATCAATCCTGCGGATTTCGTCCTGCGCTTCCTGCGCGATCTGTTCGGCAGCGTCAGCAGCGGCATCGGTGGATGTCTGCTGGGCAAGGGCGGAATTGCTGGCAAGCGCACCAAGAGCGAGGGCTGCGGCAAAACTGGAGTAATGTTTCATCTTCATCATGCGGCGCATTATGCGCGAAATTGGTCTTAACTGCCAGTGACTAACACGCCTCCGTCTCGCGAAGGGACGGAGGGCAGGGGCAAAAGTTAACACGTAAAATCTTGTCGCGACGCTGCGAGAGGCTGCGCTCTTCTATCCGTGCGCTCCGAATTGATTCGCTATGCTGATCGAAAGCCTCAGCATCAAAGAATAGGCACGCTCGATCGGATCGATGAAATCGCGCCCGATCTGGGCATAACCCTCGCTGGTTGCATCCGGGTAATCCGCCGGTGCATCCATTGCGAAATCGCCGGGCGCGGGAAAGTGGGTCGGGAATGCACGGCGCATTTGCGCCAAGGCATCTTCGATCCGCAGGCTGAACACCATTTCAAGCACATCTTCGCGGCTGATATCGTTTGCCCGGCTGAACACCGGAACAGACACAGCCTTCAGGAAAATATGCTGCATCAAGGCAAGCCGGACAGATTGCGCAGCGCCAATCATCCTGCGGGTCGTTTCGCGGTTGGAGTCCGGATCTTCCGCCGGAAGCAGATCGAACAGGCGATAGAGTTTCAGCGCATCGACCCGCAAACGCGAAGCAAGCCGGCGATAAACTCCGGTGCGGTCATCCTTCGTCAGGAATTCTGCCAGTGTTTCACACGCGCCCGACAGGTGCGGCTCTGTCCCGCGATAGGGGCGGCTGGCCCAATAGGCCGAGTTGAACAATTCACCATAGGCGGCGACCGTTTTGATGCTGGCAAGGCCATTGGAAGCCCGTGCAAGGCTGATCAATTGCTGCCCGCGCGGGCTGGATTCAATCAGGCTGGCCAGTTCTTCATAATTGCCATCTGCGGCGCTGCCGATGCCGGAAATGACGTTCACCGGATAGCCGAGCTGCTGTAGCACGGAATTGTGCGGGATCGCGCGGATTTGCCGCAGGTTCATATCGCGGTCGGCTGAAATATCAGACTGACGTCGGGAAACACGGCTGCCTGTGGAATTGAGCAGACCCAGTCCAAACGCCGTGACCGCGCGCGAATAGGTCGCGCTGCGCAAATGTTGGCGCTGGTGAGCGCGAACTGCGCGATAGAAATCAAGGCTGATATCTGTGCGGCTGTAGAACGGATCATTGGCGGCATCGGCATTATCGACCGGTGCGCAGACGATGCGCGAAAGGGTGGCGAGCGCCAATTCCGGGCGCGAGAAGAATAGATAGCCGTCACCGCCTTGAAAGCTGACTTCGGGTTCCAGCTTGATGCCGGAACTGGCGAAACGGTGCCTTGCCCAACCGCTCATCGGCCAGCTTAGCCGGTCTTCAAAATTCGCAGGATGCGCGCCGCGCCCCATGCTTTCGCCGTGAGTGTTGAAAATCAGTGCAGCGACATCGGCGAGATCGTTTTTCGCCATGGCCTGGGCAAATCGGCCCTGCAGGCGTTCAATTGCGAGACTTGCCGGGATCTGCCCGACAAACCGGCCAGCGTCGGAGAACCCGGTCTGGATACACGCGCGCCCGCGCAACCGAACATAGTCGCGGTATTGCTGCTCTGCGCAAAGCGAATCCAGAAACCGTCCGCCATGTTCCAGCGCGCTTTCGGTCTCGAACAAAGGCGAGACATCGACTTTGTCCTCAATCCCGAAAGTGCGCGCAAAATACAGCGCGGCGAGCACGGTGGAGGGCTGTTCGCATTCCGCAATCAGCATCCGGATCGGGGTGTCTGCATCAATATGCTCGAGGATCTGAGCCATGGCCAGGAATTGCCGGATCGCGGTGGAACTTTCGATCGCCAGGCTGGCAAAATTGGTGCGCATCGGCTTTCTGCCGGCCAGCATCCGGCGCAGCGTCGCCACCGCGCCTTTGCTCGCAAGATCAAGCTCAGGCGTTTCGTGCATATGGCTGCGGATGGCGTTGTGCAGCTGTTTGGCGTTCACGCGGAAATGGACATGGCCCATTCCCAAACCATCGGCGCGCATACACGAGGTCAGGGTCTTGATCGCAATCGCCTGATCGAGATCGTCGCTCGCTGCGGCTTCATCATCCAGCTGGGCAATGATCGCTGTGAGCGATGTCAGTTTGTCGGGGTGGTCGTATGTGAGCCTGTTAGCGGCCTGAGACAGCGCTTCGGGCGCACTTAAATCCTCACCAAAATCCTCGGCGCTGCGGCCTGCGTGATCCGCGCCCGAACGCAATGTATCGATCAATGCGTGAGCAGGGACGATCGCTTCAAGATCATCGGCAAAGCGGCGTAAGCGTTCGGCTTTTTCCGACAGTCGGAACCGGATGGATGTGTACCATTTGATATCGGTCCGGCCATCCATGTCATATCCGACCCAGCTGGCGAACCGGAATGGCAGGGGCGCAAGCGCGTGCCATTGGTCAGGCCAAACCTTGGCCGCATAAGCCAGCGTTTCCGAGACGATCTTGGATCGTGCATCCTGCGCGTTGGCCAATGCCTTGCTCACTTCGCCGTGTTCGTATTCGAGCGTGATCGAAGGGCGCTGCGCATCTGCGGCGCAGACCGACCGTGATATGGGCGTATCCTGACTGGCGGCATCGGCCACGGCGGCAGATTGGCCCGGTGTCATCAGGAACGTCGGGTGGGCCGTAAACACAGCGTGCAGCCGGGGCGATTCCCACCGCGTACGAAACGCATCAAAATCATCCGCCGATCCGAGCGCGGCATTCAGCGCAGCTTCGTTCGCTTCTGGCGCGACAGGAGCGACCAGACGCTGCAAACGGCCTGCACGCGCCTCTAGCCCGGCACATTCGAGTTCTTCGACCAAGGCTTCAAGCGCGTCGAGATCGGTTGAGCCCCCCTCAAGCGCCCGCGACAAATCGAGCCCCAATTGAAATACCGGATTGAAAAGCGGTGTCTCGCGGGTGCGGGCATGAAGTTCCTGCAAGCGCGCACTGAGATCGGCGGTATTTTTAAGCGGAAGGGTCATGCGGGAGTTTCTCCGAGGTGTTCTTGTACAAAAGCCGCCGCCGCGCCGAGTAGGCCCGGTTGAGGATGGGTGATGAGTTTGACCGGCAGATTGCCCATCATTCCGGCGAAGCGCCCCTTTGCTGTGAAGCGCGATGCAAAGCCTGAGGCAATGATGGTTTCGCGGATCCGGTAACCTAGACCGCCTGCGATAACCACTCCGCTGGCTCCCTGGATCAAGGCGATGTCTCCGGCAACCGAGCCCAAGGCGAGACAGAACCGGTCGACCGCAGCCGCCGCCAGACTGTTTGAACCATCGGTGCCCGACGTCCAGATTTCAACATCGCTCAGCTCTTTGACCGCGCGGCCTTCCATTGCGGCAAGTGCTTCGTAAATATCGACAATTGCGGGGCCTGATACGACCCGTTCATCCGAGACACGGGTGTGGCGTTTGCGAAGGCGGGCGAGGATCGCGTCTTCGATGGCATCGACTGGCGCGAAATCACCATGCCCGCCTTCGGTTGCTTGTACGCGGTATGTGCCATCGGGGCTGCGGTAGAAATGGGCAACGCCCAATCCTGTGCCTGGGCCAAGCACGCTGATTGTCCCGGTTTCGGGCAGCTCGCCTTCGGGTCCGGCCAAATGAATAAACTCATCCGCAGGAGCGCGCGCCGCAGCATGAGCGACCGCGCCGAAATCGTTGATAATCGTGTGTTTACCGCAGCCCAGCTTACTCTGGATCAGAGGCGGGCGAATGATCCACGGATTGTTCGTAAAACGGATCAGATCGGGCTTGATCGGTCCTGCGACCGCCATGGCCAGCGCATCGGGCAGGCTTCCGCCCATCCGATCACGGTAATCTTCCCACGCAGTCTGGAAACTGGCGTGATCTTCGGTGTGCAGCGTGGTCGGTTCGCCTAATGCAATACTGCCATCTGCGCCGAGTTTCGCGATCGCAAAGCGGGCATGGGTGCCGCCGATATCGACCGCTACAATTTCCATGCTTCCGCCCATATCCTATAATCCAGCACTGGCGAGCATGGCCGAGGCACCTTGTTCCGCGCCGTCCGCTTGCATTTGCAGCATCCGGTACATTTCCCGGCCCACGCCCCATTGCGGCTGGGGATCGGGGGCGGGAGTGCGCGATGAAAGATCGGCGGTGGTCGACAATTCGCCAGTGCTCGCGCAGACTTTTACAATATCGCCGGTCTGGATCAGCGAGAGCGGCCCGCCGCCAAGCGCTTCGGGTGTGCAATGGATCGCAGCGGGCACTTTGCCTGATGCGCCTGACATCCGCCCATCGGTAACGAGCGCAACCGAATATCCCCTGTCCTGAAGCACAGCGAGCGAAGGCGTGAGTGAGTGAAGTTCCGGCATGCCATTGGCGCGCGGGCCCTGAAACCGGACGACGACGACGACATCCTGATCAAGCTCGCCCGCTTTGAAAGCGGTTACGACATCAGCCTGATTTTCGAACACGCGGCAGGGGGCTTCGACGGTAAAGCGATCAGGCGAGACGGCCGATGATTTGAAGCAGGCTCTGCCCAGATTGCCAGTGACAAGTTTCATGCCGCCATCGGCGATAAACGGATCGGAGGCAGGGCGCAGCATCGTATCATCGCGGCTTTCCTTCACTGGCGTCCATGACAGTGCATCATTTTCCAGAACGGGCTCTGCGGTGTACGCATCCATGCCACCTTCCCAAACGGTGAGGATGTCGGCGTGGGCCAGCCCTTCGTCCAGCAAGGTGTGCGTCACATAGGCCATGCCGCCAGCAGCATGGAAATGGTTCACGTCGCCTGCACCGTTCGGATACACGCGCGCAAGCAAGGGGACCACGCTGGAAAGCTCAGCCAGATCGGTCCAGTCAACGATGATACCTGCCGCGCGGGCCATCGCCGGAATGTGGATCGCGTGATTGGTCGAACCGCCAGTCGCAAGCAAACCGATGACCGCGTTCACGATGGCTTTTTCATCGACGACTTTGGCTAGGGTGCGCTCGGTGGTTCCGGCCAGTTCGGCCAGGCGATGGATCGCCGCACGATCGAGTGATTGGCGCAGTTTCGTACCCGGCTGGATGAAAGCGCTGCCGGGAATGTGCAGGCCCATCATTTCCATCATCATCTGATTGGAATTGGCGGTGCCATAAAATGTACAAGTGCCGGGCGAATGATAGCTGCCGAGCTCGCTTTCAAGCAGCGCGTCCCGGCCAATTTCGCCTGCGGCGAATTTCTGGCGGGTTTCCTGTTTCTGTTTATTGGATATGCCCGATGGCATCGGCCCCGAAGGCACGAATACCGCTGGCAAATGCCCAAATCTCAGCGCACCCATAAGCAGGCCGGGCACGATTTTGTCGCATATGCCGAGGCAGGCAATGCCATCATACATCTGATGCGAAAGCGCGATCCCGGTAGACATCGCGATTACATCACGGCTGAACAGCGATAGCTCCATGCCATCTTCGCCCTGCGTTACCCCATCGCACATGGCCGGCGTTCCGCCTGCAACCTGCGCTGTCGCACCGACTTCACGCGCAAAAATTTTCATGCGGTCAGGATACCGGCCATATGGCTGATGCGCGGAGAGCATGTCGTTGTAGGCGGTAACGATCCCAATGTTCGGACCGCGTCCGGCTTTCATCGCGTCCTGATCTTCCAGCGCACCGGCAAAAGCATGGGCCAGGTTGGAACAGGCCACGTCTTTATGCTCTGGCTTGCGGTCCGCTTCGCGTTGCATCAGTTCAAGATAGGATGCACGGCTTGCCCGAGAATTTTCGACAATCCGCTCGGTCACGCGGCGGATGGTATTGTTCAACTTAGTCATGCCAGCTTACTCCGTCACGCTCAGTCAGGGCTATGGCTGCGTTGGGGCCCCATGTGCCCGCGCTGTAGGGTTTTGGTTTGATCCCTGCTTCTTCCCAGACCGCGCGGATCGCATCAATCCATTGCCACTGCGCTTCGACTTCGTCGCGGCGCACAAACAGCGTCTGATCACCTTGAATCAGATCGAGCAGGAGGCGTTCGTAAGCAATCCGGCGATGCTGTCCGACAAAGGCATCGGGCATCGTAATCTCAAGCGGCACCTGACGCAATTTTACGCCATCCACTCCAAGGCCGGGAACTTTTGCCATTAAAGACAGCGTGATGTTTTCTTCCGGTTGAATTCCGATCAACAGCTGGTTGGGCTGCATGCCTGATCCCATCCCTTCGAAAATCGAATGCGGGACGCTGCGGAAGCGGACGACGATCTCGGTAACGCGTTCTTGCAGGCGTTTGCCGGTGCGCAGGTAAAAGGGCACCCCTTTCCAACGCCAATTATCAACATGGGCCTTGATCGCGACAAATGTCTCTGTGTCGCTGCTTTTACCCAGCTCATCATCATAGCCGGGCACGGCTTCGCCATCGACTGCGCCCCTGCTGTATTGGCCGGTGACCGTTTCATCGGCGGCAACGCGCCGAAGCGCGCGAAGGGCTTTCACCTTTTCATCCCGCACCGCGGTCGCATCGAAACTGGTGGGTGGCTCCATCGCGACCAGCGCAAGCAGCTGCAACATGTGGTTTTGCACCATGTCCCGCATCGCTCCGCTATCATCATAATATCCGACGCGCGATTCCAGGCCGACCGTTTCGCCAACGGTGATCTGGACGTGCTCGATATAATTGGAATTCCAGATCGGTTCGAAAAGGATATTGCCAAACCGCAGCGCGAGCAGGTTTTGGACGGTTTCCTTGCCCAGATAATGATCGATCCTGAAAATACGGTCTTCGGTAAAGGCTTCGGCCACCGCATTATTAATAGCGCAGCTGCTATCCAGATCGGTGCCAAGCGGCTTTTCAAGCCCGATACGCACATGGTCACCGGTCAATCCGGCATGCTGCAATCCGGCAATCGTCGGACCAAACAGGCTTGGTGCTGTTGACAGGAATATGGCCAGACCACCTTCGCCATCTTTGCTGGTGGATGGCCCCACTTTTTCAGCGAGGTCTACAAAACCGTCCAGTGTCGTCGCATCGAGCGCCTGATAGCTGAGCCGGTTCAGGAACGTGGCCATACCGCCGCGCCGCTCTGCGGGCAGGAATTTCTCAAGCGCTTCGCGCGCCATGTCGCGAAATTCGCTGTCGCCAATTTCACTGCGAGCTGTGCCTACGATGCGCAATGTCTCTGGCAACAAGCCATCTGCGTCCAATGCACAAAGGCTGGGCAAGAGCATGCGCCGCGCCAGATCACCGGTTGCTCCGAATAACAGCAGCCGGTCGGCAGATATCGCCGGTATATCCATATGTGACACTTCCTTTGGGTGTGGCGCTGTTATTATCTCAGCATGGTTTAGCGCGCTGCGCAGCGGACGACCATAGCGCCGCATAGCTATTCAAACATACCCCGAATTTCCGACCATTTGCCCGACCTGTGACATTCAGTGTCCCAAACCAAATTCCCGATCAAAGCGAACATCAACACAGCGTCGCGGTCCAGGGTGGCTCTGCGTAAGATATAAAGGATCGTAAATGAAATCTCTGATGACCGCGCCAAGAGGCAAATTCGGCGGTTGATGGCAGGCTGGGCAAAGCTGCGGCGATAAGTTGTGTGCATTATATCTTCTCACGCTGGTATGAAGGGCTATTGTCCGGCATAGGCAAATGCATAGCTATGCATTGCCCTTTGGGAGGGGCGCCTGATGAACTCCGTCCGTAAAGCCCCAAGGGTGACCAGTTTCGACGTCGCAGAACGCGCTGGCGTAAGCCAGTCAACCGTGAGCCGCGCATTGTCAGGGTCTGCCGTGATCAGCGAGGCGACGCGTGACAAGGTGCTCGATGCGGCGCAGGCGCTCGGATATTTTGTTGATGAACGTGCGGCGCGGCTGCGCCGGGGGCACACCGGCACCCTTGCCACGATTGTGATCTGCAAACCGGGCGGCGGCGCGCGCGATGTGAACCCGTTTTCCTATGCCTTGCTGGGCGGAATTTGTGCGGCTGCGGCTGAACGGGGGCTGGAAGTGCTTGTGTCGCTTCAGTCCGAGGAAGATCGCTTGTTCGGGCACTATGTCGAGCGGGGGCAAGCCGAAGGCATGATTGTCATCGGCACCACGGCCAATCGCACGGCGTGGGATTATTTTCGCAAGGCTGGAGAGACAACACAGCCGGTGGCTTATTGGGGATCGCCGCTCGGCGACCTTGATTGGGTGTCTTCTGATAATGAAACAGGCGCGCGGCTTGCCGCGGAACATCTGGCTGAGCGCGGGTGCAAAAAACTGGCAGTCATCGGATCGCACACCAGCACGCAGCGCCAGTTTGGCGAGCGTGTTGATGCGTTTATGGCGCGTGCCAAAGAGTTAGGCGTGACAGCCATCCTGGAAACGATCGAGCCGGGCGGAGCGCGCCGCGAACAAGGGCGCATGGCAGCCGAGGCCTTGCTGGAAAGTGGCACAAACTTTGATGGTGTTTTTGCCGTTTGTGATGCGCTGGCTTTTGGCGTCATGGATGCTCTTCAGGCGGCAGGCTGCTCCGTGCCCGATGATATCAAGATTGTCGGGTTTGATGGCATCCCTGCGAGCGAGCTGACCACGCCGCCACTCACGACGATTGAGCCGGATCTGGATCAGGCCGGCCGCCTGCTGGTCGAGGCTGTCGCCGATGGCAGTGAACATCCGAGCGTAAGGCGGGTGCCCGTCAGGCTTTTGGTGCGCGGGAGCAGTTAGGTCGTTTGCGCGACCTGTACCTCGCTGTATTCGAAAAGATGAGGTCCGAAACTGGTCAGGAAACTTACATCGGCTGCATCCCTGCCAACGCCGATAATCACGGTATCTTGCGGCGCGGCCATTCCTGTAGTGTCGATCAGATGCCAGGTCCCGCGATTATGATCCGCCCGATCGGCAAGGTATACCTGCGCAACGGCATGGAAATCGGGCGGGCTCACACCTGGTGAAAAGCACGCGACATAACGGGCAGGGATCATCGATGCACGTGCCAGCGTAATCATGAGATGCGCATAATCGCGGCAGATGCCTTGCCTCACAGCAAAGGTTTCCGACGCATCGGTTTCTGGTCCGCTGACCCCTGCGACATAGCTTAAATGATCGGCAATCCATGTCCGGATTGCGATAATCCGGTCGCCGCCCGAGGTGCCGCCAAATTCCTGTTCGACAAAGTTGTGAAAGTGCCCTGACGGGCAATAGCGGGAATCAAACAGATAGTTGGTCGCTATCCCGGACAAAAGGTGCGGCGGCATCGCTGGTAAACCAGCAAGATCCTCTTCGTTGCGTTCAATCAGAATCGCCGCATCATACCGCGCTTCGAAACGCCCCTTGGCATGGACCCACACCCGTTCGCCGACACCATCCTGAGCCGAAATTCGAGCGGTGTGATCGGCCGCGCTTAGATGCGTCTTGCTCGACAATATGACCTGACCTTCGATAGGCGCCGCTTCGAATTGGAGCAGCACGTCTGTCGGTTCATCAAGTTCAAAGGCAAATGAGGCGGTGATTTCAATTGGCATTACAGATGAAACGGCTGGTGGGCGGATCGTTCCTTATCCGCGCTCGCCCCAATCCGTATTCGGTCACTCTTGTGCAAGCGATCTAGTCCGCGATCACGCCGTACAAATCATGCGCGTCGGCGTCTTCGACATGGACGGTGACAATATCACCGGCCGTCAATTCCTCAGGCACATCGCGAAGATAGACCGCGCCGTCGATTTCAGGCGCGTCAGCCTGACTGCGGCCGGTTGCGCCGATATCGCCATCCTCGTCGGGTTCACCCACGTCATCGATAATGACCGGGATTGACCGGCCGACTTTAGCGGACAGTTTGGCTGCGCTGATCCGTTCGGTGACCTCCATCAGGCGCGCATAGCGCTCTTCCTTGATTTCTTCTGGCACCGGATCGGGCAGGTCATTCGCCTTGGCGCCTTCGACAGGTTCAAACCGGAATGCGCCAACCCGGTCGAGCTGGGCTTCTTCAAGCCAGTCGATGAGATATTTGAAGTCGTCTTCAGTTTCACCCGGGAAACCAACGACAAAGGACGAACGCACGGCGATATCAGGACAAATCTCGCGCCAGCCTTTAAGCCGTTCGAGAACCTTGGCCTCGTTCGCAGGGCGCTTCATGCGTTTCAGCACACTCGGCGCAGCGTGCTGAAATGGAATGTCGAGATAAGGCGTCAGCAACCCCTCAGCCATCAGCGGGATGACCTGATCGACATGCGGGTAAGGGTAAACATAGTGCAGCCTCACCCAAGGCGCAGCGTCATCGGATGTGCGCAACTGGCCCAGCTCACGGGCGAGATCGGTCATGTGGGCGCGGACTTCGCGGCCTTTCCATTGGCGCGGATCATGGCGGGTATCCACCCCATAGGCCGAGGTGTCCTGGCTGATAACGAGCAGCTCTTTGGTGCCAGCCTCAACCAGTTTTTCCGCTTCACGCAGCACCGCATCGATCCGGCGGCTGGCCAGTTTCCCGCGAAGGTCGGGAATGATGCAGAACGAACAGGAATGATTGCAGCCCTCTGAAATTTTCAGATAACTGTAGTGGCGCGGGGTCAATTTGATATCGGGTTGCGGGATCAGATCGACATAGGGGCCTTGCGAAGGCGGGGCGTGCGTGTGCACGGCGGCCACGACTTGTTCGTATTGATGCGCACCGGTCACGGCGAGAACTTGCGGATGGGCGGCGCGGATCGCGTCTGCGTCTTCGCCCATACAGCCGGTCACAATCACGCGGCCATTTTCTGAAATCGCTTCGCCAATCGCAGCGAGGCTTTCCTCTTTGGCGCTATCCAGAAATCCGCATGTATTCACCAGAACCACATCGGCTCCGGCATAATCGGGGCTCATCGCGTAGCCATCTGCGCGAAGGCGGGTCAGGATGCGTTCGGAATCGACCAATGCCTTGGGACAGCCGAGCGAAACCATGCCGACGCGTTTTTGATCGGCCAGCTTTGTTGGATCTGAGGTGGTTGTGTTGTTCATCTTGGCCGCGCCTCTACACGTAGGCAGGCGATTGCGCTAGTTTCGTAAACGAACAGGGAGATTCTTGATGAGCGATTTCGCACTTTGGCCCGTACTCGCTGGCGCAGGCGCGTTCTTTGTTGTCGGCGCGCTGTGGTACGGCGTGATCTTTGGCACAGCCTGGCAAAAGGCCGCCGGCATGTCAGATGATCAGGTGCAAAGCGGTAATATGCTTGTGATTTTCGGCCTGACATTTCTGTTTGAGATATTGATTGCGATGGTCCTGTGGCATCTTATCGCCCGCACCAATCCGGCTCCGCACGTGGTCATGATGATGTCTGTCGGATTTGCCATCGGCGTGATGATTCCCGCGGTCGGCATCCATTATCTGTATCTGCGCAAAAGCCTCGCGCACTTTTTGATCGATTCGGGTCACATGATCACCGGAATGGCGGCCATGGGCGGCGTCTTCCTGCTGTTCCTGTAAGAGCGGGCGCGGGCCCGGTCATCTGCGAATGCCGGGCGGTGTTACACTAATGCCCGTCGCCTTGGGTCTTGCCATTTTCGCTAGGCACGATTTCAACCAGCACGTCTCCCGGCTGAAGGCTCTCGCTTTCCTCTTCCCAGTATCCGATAGCGCGCCCGTTGCGATAGATCCGCAGGCCGCGCCCGCCGCTGCTGAGCTCTGTGATAGAGCAGCCGCATTCTTCTTCGGTCACGACCCGTTCGACCAATTGGACACGCCCGCTCACCGAAGCGAGATCGGCCAGATAATCGGCGATATGTTCTCCCTTTGCCGATCCGGCCAGCAACAGGCCGGTAAAGCGTACCGGGTTGATGACGTTGTTGGCACCCGCCTGACGGGCCAGCAATTCATTGTCATCGGCGCGAACGACGACGCTGATCGGGACTTTCGGTGCGAGGTGACGCACCGTAAGAACGATCAGGATCGAGGTGTCATCACGTCCGGCGGACACGAGCACATTGCTCGCCTCCTGAATACGCACCGCTTTCAGGGTCTCATCGCGTGTGGCGTCCGCACCCATCACATTCACACCGAGCTTTTCAGCCGATGCCAGTCGTTCCTCGCTCGGATCGACAACAACAATATCGTTCGGATCAGTGCCGCGTTGGATCAGTTCTTCGACGCTTTGCGAGCCCGATATGCCATAGCCGAGCACGACCACGTGATCGCTTAGTTTTTCCTGGATACGGGCCATACGCCATTTCTCCCAGCTACGTTTGATGATGAAATTGTAGGCAGTGCCCACGAAAATGAAAAAGACTGCAAAACGGATCGGGGTCACAATCACCGCTTCGATCAATCGCGCGCTGTCGGTGACAGGCGCGATATCGCCGAACCCAGTGGTGGTGATCGAAATCATGGTGAAATACACCACGTCGAGAAAACTGATTTCGCCATCGACGCTATCGACCAACCCGTCACGGTCAAGCCAATGGATCATCACCACGATGAAAATCAAGAAAAGCGCAAGACCAAGCCGGATGCTGAGATCGCCCCACACCGGCAGTTTTACAGAGCGACGCAGCGGCTTGAACTTGCTGGCGGCAACAATCCTGTCAGGTTTGCCGGAGAAAATCTTGTCCGTCTCGCGTTTTGCCATGAAATATCCCAGCCTCGCGGCTTACCCCTCAAACCGCTGTGCCATCGCATTAAGCGATGCGTGATGGGTAAGGTCAAGCTGTAGCGGCGTCACAGAAATATAGCCTTCGTCGATCGCTTCCAGATCGGTGCCGTGATCCAACGTGTGTTCGATGGCGTGAAGGCCAAACCAGAAATACCGGTAGCCGCGCGGGTCTTTGCCTTCGACAACGCTACCGCGCGAATAATCGTGGAAACCCTGACGCACAACGCGGATGCCTTTGACTTCGTTTGCCGGTAGGGGCGGGAAGTTCACATTGACCAGTGTGCGTTCTGCAAACGGAGCATTCAACAGCGGTTCGATCACTTTCGCGCCCCATTCCAAAGCCGCGCCAAAAGGCACGGTGTCGGCCATGCCTTCGCGGGCGTAGACTTGGCTGAGAGCGATGGAGCGGACCCCTGCCAGCGCGCCTTCGATGGCGGCGGAAACCGTGCCCGAATAGGTGATGTCATCGCCCAGATTGGCCCCGCGGTTCACACCGGACAGCACAAGATCAGGCGGACCGTCCATCACCTCGCGCAGCGCCATCATAACGCTGTCGGTCGGTGTACCCGTGACGGCGAACCGCCGCTCGGCAAATTGCTGCAAACGCACCGGGCGATTGAGTGTCAGCGAATGCCCTGCGCCCGATTGTTCTTCGGACGGGGCACAAATCCAGATGTCATCGGAAAACTGGCGCGCGATTTTCTCCAGCACTTCGAAACCGGGCGCGTGATAGCCATCGTCATTGGTCAAAAGGATGCGCATTAAGAAACAGGCTCCAGCTTGGTCACGCCGTCCATATAGGGATGCAGAACCTCAGGAACGAGAACGCTGCCATCGGCCTGCTGATAGTTTTCGATCACGGCAACAAGTGTGCGGCCCACGGCGAGGCCGGAACCGTTGAGCGTGTGGACGAATTCGGTCTTCTTTTTCTCGCCTTCGGGGCGGTAACGGGTGTTCATCCGCCGCGCCTGAAAATCGCCGGTGTTGGAACACGAGCTGATTTCGCGATAGGCGCTTTGTCCGGGCAGCCATACTTCGAGATCGTAGGTTTTGCGCGCGCCAAAGCCCATATCGCCGGTGCACAGCAGCACTTTGCGGTAAGGCAGATCGAGCGCCTGCAGGATCGCTTCGGCGGCGCCGGTCATGCGTTCATGTTCGGCGCTGCTGTCTTCGGGTTTGACAATGCTGACGAGTTCGCATTTTTCGAACTGGTGCTGACGGATAAATCCGCGCGTATCGCGGCCCGCTGAGCCCGCTTCGGAGCGGAAACATTGCGTGAGCGCGGTCAGGCGGATGGGCAGGGCGCTTTCGTCGAGGAGATCGCCCATGACGGACGCGGTGAGAGGCACTTCGGATGTGGGGATGAGCCAATGCGCTTCGGTTGTGCGGAAACTATCCTCGGCAAACTTTGGCAGCTTATCCGTGCCGTACATCGCCTCGTCCCGAACCAGAACCGGCGGCATACACTCGGTGTAACCATATTCGCGGGTCTGGCGGTCGATCATAAATTGGCCGAGTGCGCGGTGCAGGCGGGCCATGTCGCCGCGCAGGAAGGTGAAGCGCGCTCCCGAAAGCTTCGTGCCGGTCTCGAAATCCATGCCGAGATCAGGCGCGAAATCGGCGTGTTCCTTTGGCTCGAAATCAAATTCCGGTTTTGTGCCCCAAGTCGAAACTTCGACATTGCTCTCTTCGTTCGCGCCTTCGGGCACGTCATCAAACGGCATGTTCGGGATCACCGCCAGAGCGGTTTGCAGTTGCTCGCCCAGCTCACGCTCGCGCTCTTCCAGAGCGGGCATGTCCTGCTTGATCTGGGCGACTTCCGCCTTCAGCGCCTCGGCTTCGTCGGTGTTGCCTTGGCCCATCGCCTTGCCAATGGCTTTGGAGGCTTCGTTGCGGCGGCTTTGCGCCTCTTGCAGCTTGGTCGCGACGGCGCGGCGTTTCTCGTCCAGCGCAAGGATTGCGGCGGCAACAGGGTCGGCGCCGCGCCGGGCCAGCGCGGCGTCAAATGCTTCGGGGTTCTCTCGGATAAAACGAATATCGTGCATGGCTTGCGCCTATGCCCGCTTCGCATCGCCTTGAAAAGTGTTCGTGATCAGGCCCCGCGCTACTTTGTGATCACAGCGCGGAATATTTCGATCAGGTCCGAAGAGCTGCGCGAGGCTGAGGTATCGTATTCGGCCGGACATTCGAGGCAATAGGCCTGAATGCCGCGCGTGCCGGTAAGCCGTTCGATATCCCCTGCAAGCCTTCCCAGCATCAATTCGCGGTTGATCGCTGCGCGCGCGAACAGATCGGCGCCGCCCGTTGGCTGCGCGGTTTCAGCAGACAGCAATTGCCGGATCAGGGAATTGTAATTGGCAGCTTGTTCACCCAGGAACACCGGATGCCAGTCGCCCTCTTCAAGGTTGGCTTTGCCAGCAACCCATGCCAGCGCATCGTCCAACCCGCCGAATTGGTCGATCAGGCCAAGCTGACGGGCTGATCCGCCATCCCACACGCCCCCTTGGGCAATGGTGTCGACATCGGCGGTCGATTTGCCGCGCGCTTCGGCGACCCGCGCCAAGAACCGGTTGTAAGTGTTGGCAATGGACGCTTGCAAAATGGTGTCCACTTCCGGCGTCAAACCGCCGATCAGGTCCGGCTGACCAGACAGCGGCGTGGTGCGGAAACCGTCTGCGTTCACACCGATTTCGCCAGCGGCATTTTCAAAGGTTGGCAGCACGGCAAATACGCCGATGGAACCGGTGATGGTTTCTGGCTGGGCAAAGATGCGGTCGCTGGAGGTTGCGACCCAATATCCGCCGCTTGCTGCGACATTGGCAAAGGAGACGGCAACCGGAATATCCTTGGCCTGATGGCGCTCGATAGCGCGAAGGATTTCTTCAGAGGCAAGCACGGAGCCGCCTGGCGAATTGACGCGCACGACCAGTCCGGCAAGATCATCGGAAAGCGCATCGTCAAGCAGCTTGGCAATGCGCGTGCCGCCCGCCGTTCCCGGTCCCGCTTCGCCATCGACAATGGTGCCGGCAACAGTGACTACAGCGATCGCTTTGCCTTTTTTGGCGGAGGCTATGTCAGCGAGGAAAGGTGCAAAATCGCTTTTCGCATAGCTTCCGGGGGCTTTGCTCCAATCGTCTTCGCCAGCGACTTCGGCAACGCGATTGCCGAATTCAACGCGGTCACCCAGCTTGTCAACAAGCCCAGCGGCAAGCGCGGCTTTGGCCATGTCTCCGCCATTGTCCTCGATCCATGCAACCGGATCTTTGGTCACCTGTTCCAGATCGGCACCCGGACGCGCTTTGGATACGTTGGCCTGCCATTCTTCCCATAAAGCGCCATAGAGCGCGCCAATATTTTCGCGGGCTTCATCAGACATAGAGTTGCGCGAATAGGGCTCAACTGCGGCTTTAAATGTGCCGATACGGTAGATCCGGGCGTTGATTTTCAGCCGGTCGAGCAGATCCGCGTAATACAGATTGCTTCCCCCGGGGCCGGATATCATCGCGCCGCCGAACGGATCGGCCCAAACCTCGCTGGCATGGGCAGCCAGATGCATATGATCGTCACTGTATGCCAGCGCATAGGTAAAGACCGGTTTGTCGGCTTTGCGAACGCGGTCCATAGCCTCGCCCACTTCCTGCATGTGGACCTGACCGCCTCCCAGAAATGTGGTGAGATCCATCACCACCGCTTTGATGCGGTCATCCGAGGCCGCCGCGTCGAGCGCGCGCACAAGATCGCGCGCCTGATGTTCGATCGGCGGGGCCTGTCCGCTGAGCAAGGTCGCGATAGGATCGACTGATGAGCGTTCTTCAACAACAAAGCCGGACATATCGATGTAAAGCGCGCCATCGCGCACTTGGCCCGGATTGGGGCTGGCCGACAGCAGGCTGAACAGCGCCACAAAGAAAAGCAGCATGAAAATCATAACAAGGCCATCTTTGACCCCGACCAGGATTTTCCAGACTTTGCCGACAAAACTCATATAATCAGTCCCCTGTAGGGCGCACCGCCCATAATGTTGTGCCCACCTAGACACCAATGCAGCGAATTTCCATGGGCAAGGCGTTGCGCAATGGGTTGAGTGACGCATAGGCCTCGACTAAAGGCATGGCTTTAATGACAGCAGCAAATTCTTCTCAGGCGCAAAACCGCTTTCCAGCGGGCCGTCTCGCATTTCCGCATCGCAATCTGACCGGCATTGGCCAGCTAGAGCGGCACGAAATCCTTTATTTGCTGGATCAGGCCGAACAATGGGTCGATCTGAACCGTCAAAGCGCCAAACATGTGGATCTGCTGGGCGGGATGACGATCATCAATGCCTTTTTCGAAAACTCGACGCGCACGCTTTTGAGTTTCGAGATCGCGGGCAAGCGTTTGGGGGCAGATGTCGTCAATATGCACGCCGCGCAAAGCTCTGTGAAAAAAGGTGAAACGCTAATCGATACAGCGATCACTCTTAACGCGATGCGCGCGGATGCGATTGTTATCCGGCACGGTTCAAGCGGCGCGACGCAGCTTATCGCGGATAAGGTGGATTGCCCCGTTTTGAACGCGGGAGACGGGCAGCACGAACATCCCACACAGGCTTTGCTGGATGCGCTGGCGCTTCGTCACAAGCTGAAAGATCGCGGCGAGACGGGTGATGATTTCACCGGCATGACGATCACCATTTGCGGCGATATCTTGCACAGCCGTGTCGCCCGGTCGAATATCCTGTGCCTTCAGGCGATGGGAGCCAGTGTGCGCGTATGTGCACCGCCAGCGTTGATGCCGACAGGGATAGAGGCGCTGGGAGCCGAGGCCTTTCACGATTTTGACGCGGCGCTTTCGGGGGCCGATGTGGTGATGATGCTGCGCCTTCAATCCGAACGGATGGCCGGTCAATTCATTCCGTCTGAACGGGAATATCATCACCTTTATGGCCTTACGAAAGCGCGGCTCGGCAAGGCTGCAGATGATGCCATCGTCATGCATCCCGGTCCGATGAATCGCGGGGTCGAGATTGATAGCGAAGTCGCTGACATGATTGATCGTTCAATCATTACGCAGCAGGTCGAAATGGGTGTCGCGATCAGAATGGCGTGTCTTGATATTCTGACCCGCACTGCGCGCGGGCAGGAGGGGTGGTCATGAAACACATTCCTGCTGTCACCATCATAAACGGGTCACTGGTTACGCCCGGCGGACTGATCAAAGGCGCGGTCCGGCTGGAGAATGGTCTTATTGCGGAGGCGGGACCTGATGTCTGTGCCCGTGATGGGGATGAGACGCTGGATGCGCGGGGCAAATTGATTGCACCTGGACTGGTCGATCTAGGGGTTTTTTCAGTCGACAAGACCGCGTTTCATTTTGGCGGGATCACGCGTGCCGCATTGATGCCTGATCAGTCGCCACCGCTCGATTATCCCAGCCGGGTGAACTTCATCGCCAAGAGCGGAAAGCCGGACCTATGGGTGCATCCTCTTGCCGCTGGGACATGCGGGCTGGAAGGTCAGCGATTGGCGGAAATCGCCTTGATGAAAGAGGCCGGCGCGCGCGGCGTCGCCACGGGCAGGCACTGGATTTCTGATAGCGGTGTTATGCTGCGATTGCTGCAATATGCCTCGATGCTCGATCTGGTTGTGGTTTCCCATCCCGAAGATGGCAATCTGACTGGAAATGCGGCCGCGAGTGCAGGCGAAATCGCTACGCGTCTGGGCCTGCCCAGCGCGCCTGCCGAGGCGGAGGCTCTGGCATTGGCGCGCGATATCGCGCTTGCTGAAATGAGCGGCGCACGCGTGCATTTTCGGCAGGTCACAACCAAGCGCGGCTTTGATCTGATGCGCGATGCAAAGGCGCGGGGGGTGAATGTCACCTGCGGCATTACGCCTGCGCATTTCATGCTTTCGGATCTTGCAACGGCCGATTTCCGCACCTTTACCCGGTTGTCGCCGCCGCTGCGCAGTGAAGCGGACCGACAGGCTACGCGCGATGCAATCGGTGAAGGCGTGGTTGATGTCATTTCAAGCGGCCACGATCCGCGCGGTCCCGAGGGCAAGAGATTGCCTTTTGCCGATGCAGAGCCCGGTATGGCAGGGGCGCAAACGCTTCTGGCGTTGACACTGGGATTGGTTCGTGACGGCGTGATCGACATGACGCGCGCTTTCCAATTGCTGGCCGCGAACCCTGCGGATCTGCTTGGTGTGAATGCGGGTGCGATTTCAGCAGGGCGTGAGGCTGATATCGCGGTGATCGATCCTGATGCGCCGTGGTTTGTTGATCGCACCAAGATGGAAGCGACCTCTGACAACACCCCGTTTGACCGTCAGGGTGTCCAGGGCCGGGTTAAGGCGCTGTTTAAAGGCGGTGTGCGGATCTAAAGCTGCCATCTGCCAACCAATACAAAAATGCCCCCGAAACTCTCGCTTCGGGGGCAGTCTTGCTAAGAATTTGGGTGTGTTTACCGGGTGCGGGCAGCGATGCGTACGCCGCGATCCACTGCGCCTTTTGGCGGGCTGGATGCCGCATAGGCGAAACAGCCCAGGCCGCTCGATTTGACAGAGCCGCACATGGTGCGCGCGCTTTTGGAAGTGAAACCGGCTGCGGCTACGCGGAAATATGTTTTGCCGTTTACCTTGGCTTCCGTGATCACGACATCATGACCCTTCAGCTCAGGATGTTTGCGCTGCATATCATCCCACTTCGCCTCAGCCACAGAGCGGGTGTTGAAACTGCCTAGCTGAACCAGATGCGTGCTGTTCATGCCTGACGCAGCGGCCATGCGGCGCTGAGATGTTTTCTGTGCGACGCGTGTTGGCGCCGGAACTGGGGCCGGCTTTGCTGACGCAGCGGGGACCTTTTGTACCATCGTGTTAGATACAAAGCGCGGGCCGGATTTGGGCGCTGGCTTGGCTGCGACGCGGGCTGCCGGCTTGGTATCGGTGACCGTTTTACCGGCTGTAGGCGATACAGGCTTGCTTTGGGTGGCCGCCAGAATTTGGGCGACAGCAGGGTCGGCTTTGCGGACCCGTTTTGGTCCTTCGGACAGTGTCGCTGCCGAGTTTGGAACGGTGGCAACGGCTGGTTTTGCCATTGCCGTTTTAACAGGTGCCTGCGCGGCTGCTTCTGCGACCATCATTTGCTGGCTTGGGAAATTGCCCAGCGCAAGGCGTTGTGGTTGGCCGCCATCGGCCCGCGGTGACACATTCAACAAGGATGCGACGCGAACTTGAAAGTCCTCAGGCTTCGACTTGGACGCCCAATCGGACAAACGGCTATCGACCTGACCGGCGGGTACATCTTCGGCGGCCATCACGCGTGCAGCGCGCCAGTTTCCGGCGAGCGCATATGTGTAAGCAAGGTTCTGACGCACTTTTGCAGTGTTCTGACCGCCGCGCAGTGTGTTGGTAAGCACATGGACGCCGCGCTCAGGCTTTCCAGCGAGCGCGATCGCCAGACCGTAATCGGCGGGATTGATTGCGCTTTCCCACTCGCCAAGTTTTTGCAGGGCGGCATTGTTGTCACCCATAGCGACCTTTGCCAGCGCATAGCTTAGCACGGTGCGGGAATCTTCGTCGCCCAGTTCCATCGCATCTTCAAAACTGGTTGCTGCCGATTGGAAACGGCCTGCTTCAAGATATGCAGCGCCCAGCATGGCGCGGAAACCGGAATTGCGCGGTTCGGCATAAACAGCCTCCTCGGCAAAGCCGATCGCTTTATCGACCTGACCTTTTTCAAGCGCGACTTGCGCTTTGGTGAAAGACGACGCAGCCGGCGGCGCAGAAGACGTGGTGCAACCGGAAAGCGCAACGCTTGCAAGCGCTGTTGTCACGACAAGCGCCAATTTTGGCGCGTTCACGCGGCTCTTGGTGATGCTTTGAGTTGTGTTGGCCATGATTCTGTTTCCCTGTGCCGTATCGCTCAATTGCGTTTCATGCGCTCGGCGAGCGCATCTAGTTCTTGAAATTCGGTAAGCATGGCGTCGAGCGCTTCGGTTACGAGCGCTTGCGCACTGATGCCCTTGATCGTCGATGCAAGCCGCAGCTTGAGGTGACGTTCCGGATCAAGGCGCAGCGTAAAGGCTGCGCGTCTGCCAGACGTTTTGGCTTTCTTGATCGTGCGAGCTGCCCGGTTTGCGGTCTGCTCGGCAATCTTTTCACTGGTTGGCATCGCCGCCTGGGCGAGTACCCGTTCGGAAAGGTCTTTTTGCTGGCGGCAGACAATCGGGCTGGGGGCCTCGATGATGTCCTCATTCGCCGCGCTGGCAGTGATGGAAACCACCTCAGCACCGCGGTCTGGGCCATGGTTTGTCGCAGTGTTCCGCGGCGTCTCGGCGTTTTCACCGCCCATATCGTTCCAGCCCAGATCTTCGAGCTGTTCGTCCGCCATCGCTGCCATCTCCGCCGGATCGTTGGGGAGCGGTGCGAGCTGCGGGCGCATGGCAGGCTTCGCCCCGCCCTTGCGAGCGAGCAGAGCCGGATTCAAAGAGGCAAAGCTAGCTTCTGACATGGTCCAATCAGCCTTTTACTGAGCAACCCGGCGGCCGAAGCTACCACCTGCACGCGCGGTGTTGGCCTGCGGCTGACCGCCACCCGGAGGCGCGGCAAACACAGTCCGGCGGAAATTCTTTTCGAGGCGGTCCGAAATATACTTCCACAATGCAGTCATTTCGGCAGCGCTTCGGCCTTCTGGCTCCACTTCCATCACGGTGCGGCCATCGATCATCGAGGCTGCAAAGTCCGTGCGATGGTGCAACGTGATCGGTGCAACAGTGCCGTGCTGCGATAGCGCGACGGCGGCTTCCGATGTGATTTTTGCTTTCGGGGTGGCACCATTGACGACGAAGACCAGCGGTTTGCCAGCGCGTTCGCACAGATCAACGGTGGCACCGACCGCGCGCAAATCATGCGGGCTGGGGCGGGTCGGCACTACGATCAATTCTGCAACTCCGATCACCGACTGAATAGCCATGGTGATCGCAGGCGGCGTATCGATGACAGCCAGTTTGAAACCTTGTTGACGAAGAACCGCAAGGTCATTGGCCAGCCGGGATACAGTGGTCTGTGCAAAGGCCGGATATTCCGCCTCGCGTTCATTCCACCAATCGGCCAGCGATCCTTGCGGGTCGATGTCTATAAGTACCACCGGGCCAGCGCCTGCGCGCTGAGCCTGGACGGCCAGATGTCCGGAAAGGGTTGTTTTCCCTGATCCGCCTTTCTGCGATGCCAAAGCAAGTACACGCAACGTCTGGGTCCCCCTGATTGTGACCAATGGTGTCGCTCAAATGCGACCGAGTGACCTTGAGATCGCAGACTACCCCTAATTTTAGGTTAATGGACGAAGATCTAAACCGGATTGCGCGCGTCACAAGGCAGGCAACGAAATCCTAACTCTTGATTCACTATAGCGGCTGCCAATAGACATAAGTGCCGCGCCGCGCCGAGCGGCCGGCTGTAATCAAGGAGCGTAAGCACATGGCAAACCGCATCACCCGACCATCCCGTTTTATTCGCCGCGCTGGCCTTGTCGTGGCGGCTGGGCTGGCGTCCATGGCTGCACCGGCCTTTGCCGATGTTAAAGCGGGTGTGGAAGCGTGGAGCGCCGGTCAATATGGCCGCGCGGTATCCGAATGGAGAGGGCCAGCCGAAAACGGCGATGCCGATGCGCTGTTTAACTTGGCGCAGGCCTATCGATTGGGCCGCGGCGTGCCAGCCGATGTGGAGCGCGCCAAAGAATTGTATGCCGAGGCCGCACAGAAAGGCCATGTGAAGGCGGCTGATAATTACGGCCTGCTGCTTTTCCAACAAGGCCAGCAGGTTGATGCGATGCCGCTGATCCGGGCTGCTGCGGAGCGCGGTGATCCGCGCGCGCAATACGTGTTGGGCCTTGCCCATTTCAACGCCGACTATGCCGAAAAAGACTGGGTGCGGGCCTATGCCTTGCTGAGCCTTGCACAATCGGCAGGCCTGCCGCAGGCGTCAAAGGCTCTTGGTCAGATGGACCAGTTTATCCCTGTCGAAGATCGCCAGGGCGCGCAATCGCTTGCACGCGAAATTGAAGCAGAGGCAGGCAATCGCCGCGCTGCCGAGCTGGCGGCTGTCGATCTTAACACCAGCCGCCCGATCACGCCGCGGGTGGCCCCTTCTGTGGCTTCACCTGTACCCACACCGCGCGCGCCGGCGCCCCGCTTGGCAGCAGCAGCGCCGCCCGAACCACCTGTTCGCGCTGTGAACAATCAGCCCGCAGCCACTGGCGGCAAATGGAAAGTGCAACTCGGTGCATTCGGCGTGCCGAGCAATGCCGATCGGCTCTGGTCGAAATTGTCGCGCAATCCTGCGCTTTCGGGAACACGCAAAGTGTTGGTGCCCGGCGGCAAAGTCACGCGGTTGCAAGCCGCAGGGTTTGCAACCCGCGCCGATGCCCAAGCGGCCTGTGCGCAGCTTAAGGCTCAGGGCCAGGGCTGTATGGTGACTTCAGGTTAGACTGGCGGGTTTGCGCGTTCTAGTGATATTCTGCTTTCCCTGAACCGATCCCCTGCTAGTCTTGCGGCGGGATCAATCGGGGGAAAGCATGACTGATATAGCGGACGAACATACCGGCGTAGAGCAGATCGCGCCGACTGCCCCCGGCGAGCGTATCCTCAGCCTCGATTTTATTCGCGGCATTGCGGTCATGGGTATTCTGGCGGCGAATATCGTCGCGTTTGGTCAGCCATTTGCAGCCTACATGTATCCGGCAGCGTTTCTGACCGAGCACGGCGAGACTTCCGACTGGCTCTTGATCGCGCAATTTGTGCTGATCGACAACAAGATGCGCGGATTGTTTACGCTGCTGTTCGGTGCCGGACTGTATCTTTTTATGGAGCGTACATGGTCACGCGGCGGAACCCGCTGGCGGCAGATGTGGCGATTGTTTGTGCTGCTGATTTTTGGCCTGATCCATTTCTTCTTCATTTGGTACGGAGATATCCTGCTCTATTATGCCTTGCTCGGCTTTTTGATCGTGCCTTGCTTGAAATGGACCGCAAAAACCCAGCTTGTGACCGGTCTGCTCGGGTATCTTGTGGGTGCAATTTTGTATGCAGCGATGCTGACGCTGCCTTACCTCGCGGCTGAGACCAGCATGGGTGAAAGCGGACCTTTCACAGAAATGCGCCAAGGCACTCTGGACGCTGTTCAGGTGGCTTTGAAAGATGGCGAGGTGGAAACCGCTTTGATCAAATCGGGCGATTTTGCAGGGCAAATCGGCCACCGGTTCAGCGAGCACTGGGCTGATCCGCTCGGGAACGTCATGCTCTTCTCGTTGGAAACGCTGCCACTGATGATGCTGGGCGTTGCACTTTACAGGTTTGGTTTTTTCAGCGGAGGTTTTGCGTCGCGAAAGATGCGGATGTGGGGCTGGATTGGTGTCTCGATCGGATCTGCGTGGTTCCTTGCGCTGGGCATATGGCTCAAATCCGTCGGTTTCAGCTATTACGCGATGCTTGCCGCGTTTGTCGGGTGGAGCGCCATTCCGCAATTGATGATGGTTGTCGGTCTGGCGGCGCTGATGGTGGAATATTCTCCGGGCTGGACCGGCTGGTTTGCCGAACGGGTCAGGGCGGCAGGCCGCGCAGCCTTTACCAATTATCTCGGCACTTCGATTGTGATGCTGTTTGTGTTCCAGGCATGGGGGCTGGGGCTGTTCGGACAGCTTAACCGGCCGCAGCTCTATATCGTCACTCTGCTGGCGTGGGGATTGATGCTGTTATGGTCAAAGCCGTGGCTCGACCGGTACCGTTACGGACCGCTTGAATGGCTATGGCGCTGCATGACGTATGGGAAAATATTCCCTCTGAAGCGCTAAATGTCTTGCTATTGATAATAATTCGCATAAATTGCTTTTTGCAAACGCTTCGCAGGAGTGATTCTTTAAGCCAATGTATATTTGCATATGCAACGCAATCCGGGAAACGGACCTACGCAAAGCCGCTTTGACGAGCGGCGGTGACGCTGAAACGACCTATGCGTGCCTGGGCAAACGTCCCAATTGCGGGCAATGCCTTGGAAAAGCGGGCGAAATCATCGATCAGGAACGGGCGCTGGCAGGTCAGCATGCATCTTGCGAGAAAGTCGCAGTATAAGTTGCGAAAGCGTTATTGCGAACTGATCGCAAGTACCTGATTTTTAACGAAAAAATTGAAACGTGGCCTTGCAAGAGCGGGGGAGAGGGCGCATATAGTGCGTGCTCAATTCAACACCGCCGTGCCTTTGCGCGGCCATAGTCCAAGGAATGCAACGCCATGAAGGGCGATCCCAAAGTTATCGAATTTCTGAACAAGGCGCTCACCAACGAGCTGACCGCGATCAACCAATATTGGCTGCATTACCGCGTGCTCGATGATTGGGGCCTGACGAAGCTCGCCGAATATGAGCGTAAGGAATCGATTGAGGAAATGGAGCATGCAGACAAGCTTGCTGCGCGTGTCCTGTTCCTTAATGGTCTGCCCAATTTTCAGGCGATCCATAATCTGCGCGTCGGCGAGAATGTCGAAGAGCTTTTGAAAGCCGATCTTGCGCTGGAAGGCGATGCAATTCCGCTGCTGCGCGATGCGGTCGAATATTGTGAAAGTGTGCGTGACTATGTCAGCCGTGACCTGTTCGCACACATCCTCGACAACGAGGAAGAGCATGTCGACTTTCTCGAAACGCAGTTCGACATGATCGAGAAAATGGGCCTGCAAAATTACGTACAACTGCAAAGCAAGGCCGCAGGCGAAGAGTAAGTCAGGCTTCTTCTTCCGGGCCGTTCGGCCTTTGGGAGGGCTTTTGAAAATCTGTTGGGGCGGGCTTTCTTATGGGGAGTTCGCCCCTTCGCTTTCAGCGCGAAAGGCAGGCCAGATTGCGCGCGGTCACACCGCTTTCGTGTGATCTGGACCGGTAGCGGCCAGCAAAGTTTCGCGCAGGAAGTGATACAGCGCGGTGATCAACAAGGCCATCGTTACGACCCACAAGAACACCACGAGGGTCCCGATACGCGTATGGATATACACCGATACGAACAGCACCGCGATTACCACACTGATGATGCCAGCCGCCGCAGTTGCCAGCATTATCGCCCGTCTCGCAAACAACCGTCGCTTGCGCAGCCAGACAATCTCGCTTGAGAATTTGTCGATTACCTGATCCGTTTCCTGATCCATCAGACGTTCAATCCGGCCAGCGATCCAATTGAGCCGGGTGACCATCACATTCATGATGCTACCGATGCCGACCAGCAGGAAAGCCGGGGCAAGGCTGAGCTGAACTGCGCGAAGGACGTCGGGTGTGCTGGATGTTCGCTCGATAATCTCGGCGGCAAAATCAGTCGCGGCGAAAAGATCGAGCATCACGTCCTGTTTGATCCACCGCTGAAATTGCCGCCTCCGCCGCGATTGGCATTGTACGGGTTTTTCGGACTTTTCAAAGTAACGCGGACCGGCACAGCGTCAAAGCCTAACTTCGCGCGGATGCCGTTCACCAGATAGCGTTCATAGCTTTTTGGCAAATCGTCGAGACGCGTCCCGAAGATGACAAAGCGCGGCGGACGCGTGCCTGCCTGAGTGATATAGCGCAGCTTGATCCGGCGGCCGCCCGGCGCAGGGGGCGGATTTGCGTCCAGAGCATCGTCAAACCACCGATTTAACGCCGCTGTCGGAACCCGTTTTGACCAGCTTTCGCGGATCTCAAACGCGGCGCGCAGCATCGTATCAAGCCCTTTGCCGTTCTTGGCACTGACTGCGAAGAGCGGCAGTCCGCGAACCTGCGCGAGGCCATCATCCAACGCCCCGCGAATTCCATTGAACAGGCCCGAAGGCGTATCGGTCCCGATCTGGCCAGCGACGTCCCATTTGTTGATCGCGATCATGAGAGCGCGCCCTTCTTCAAGAACGTGACTGGCGATCTTGAGGTCTTGATGCTCCAGACCCTGAGTCGCATCGAGCAAAAGAATCACGACTTCGGCAAAATCGACCGCGCGGCGCGCGTCGGCAACCGAAAGCTTCTCCAGCTTTTCCGTTACATTGCGCTTTTTACGCATTCCGGCGGTGTCGATCAGACGGATTTCACGAACACCGTCATCATCAGGCCCGGCCTTGGGATCGGTCCATTGCCAGTCAATCGCAATCGAATCGCGTGTGATCCCGGCTTCGGGACCGGTTAACAGGCGGTCTTCGCCAAGCAGGCGATTGATCAGCGTGGATTTGCCCGCATTCGGCCGCCCGACAATCGCGAGTTTCAGCGGTCCCAGCGGCGCGTCTTCGTCAAGTTCATCCTGAAGCTCAGCTGCGGCCTCTGCCGCGTCGGCTTTCTCGCCAATAATTGGCCAAAGCGCGCTGAACAAATCGGCAATGCCTTCGCCGTGTTCTGCCGACAGCGGGACTGGATCGCCAAGGCCGAGGGAATAGGATTCCAGAATGCCCGATTCCCCGGCGGAGCCTTCGGCCTTGTTGGCGACGACCACGATGGGAACATCGTTCTCGCGCAGATATCGGCCAATCTCTTCGTCAAGCGGGGTCAGGCCAACGCGCGAATCGATAACGAACATCGCGGCGTCTGCGCCTTCAAGGCTGGCTTCGGTTTGCTTGCGCATCCGGCCCGGCAGAGTGAGCTCGTCCTCATCCTCCCATCCGGCGGTATCGACGACTGTAAATTGCAGTCCCGCAATTTCAGCATCGCCCATCCGGCGGTCACGCGTGACGCCGGGCTGGTCATCCACCAACGCAAGCTTTTTGCCGACGAGCCGATTGAATAGCGTCGACTTGCCCACATTGGGACGTCCGATGATGATGACCTGAGGTTTCATAGAGCGCATCAAGTGGCCCCTATCCTGCCACTTGGCAAGGAAAGGGCGCGTCTAACCTTTTTTGGCGATGGGCGGATTGTCGCCCAGATCTTCAAACCAGGCTTCGACCGGGCCTGTCAGTTTGATCGTGAGCGGCTGGCCCTTGCGGTCCATCGTTTTGCCGGCCTGAACGCGAACCCAGCCTTCGGAGATCGAGTATTCCTCAATGTCGGTGCGCACGCGCTCTTTAAACCGGATGCCCACGCCGCGTTGCAGCGCCTCGGCGTCAAAGGCCGGATTGCGCGGATTGACCGACAGGTGGTCTGGCGGAACGTCGTTACCGGATGGTTCTGGTGTGTTTTCTTCAGTCATAAGCGGCCCATTAGTCTGCTCGGCACTGCGAAACAAGCATCCAATCACAAGCCTGTGCTTGCCCTTTTGTTCAACCGGATATACAGGCCAGCCCAGATGCGCGCGGGAGACTCTTGGTTTTCCGCGCGGCTTCGTCTGGGAATGCGGGCGTGGCGGAATTGGTAGACGCGCTGGTTTTAGGTACCAGTATCGTAAGATGTGGGGGTTCGAGTCCCTTCGCCCGCACCAATGACTCGCCCCGGACCTCGGATGAAAGCAGAAACGCAAACTATTCTGGCTCAAGAAGGCTTTAGTAAAAACCTCATGCAAACTAAGCAGACAACCAACGAAGGCCTAAAGCGCGCCTACACCGTCACCATCACCGCTGATGAAATCAGCGCCAAGATTGATGCCGAGATCAAACGGATCGCTCCGCAGGTCCAGATGCCGGGTTTCCGCCCGGGCAAGGTGCCGGCCAATCTCGTCAAGAAAATGCACGGCGAACAGATCCACGCGCAGACCGTCAATGATGTGATCCGCGAATCGGTCGACAAACTGATGAAGGACGAAGAGCTGCGTCCCGCAATGCAGCCGTCCATTTCGCTTGGCGAAGGCTATGACGAAGGCAAAGACGCCGAAATCACCGTCGAGCTTGAAGTTCTGCCAAAGATCGACGTTCCTGAAACAGACGGTCTGAAGCTTGAAAAGCTGGTCGTGCCAGTGGCCGATGAGCAGATCGACGAAGCAATTCAGAACATCGCCGGTCAAAACAAGAGCTATAAGGACGCAGCCAAAACCAAAAAAGCTGCCGACGGCAACCAGCTGATCATCGATTTTGTCGGCAAGCTTGACGGTGAAGAATTTGAAGGCGGCAAAGCTGAAGACGCCGCTCTGGTAATCGGGTCGGGCACTTTCATTCCGGGTTTCGAAGAGCAATTGGTCGGCGTGAAGACCGGTGATGAGAAAACAATCACCGTGACATTCCCTGAAGAATATCAGGCCGAGCATCTCGCCGGTAAGGAAGCGACCTTTGATGTCACCGTGAAAGCGGTGAAGGTGGAAACCGACACCAAGATCGACGATGAATTCGCCAAGCAACTCGGCCTCGACAGCATCGACAAGCTGAAAGAGATCATGAAGGGTCAGCTGGAACAGCAAACCGCCGGTCTGACGCGCACGCAAATGAAGCGGTCGCTACTGGATCAACTGGCCGCTGGTCATGATTTTGAGGTTCCGGCCACGATGGTCGATGCCGAATTCGAACAGATCTGGGCTCAGCTGCAGCAGGAGGCCTCTAACGAGGAGAACCCTGAAGAGGCTTTGAAGCAGATCGAAGACGAAAAAGACGATTACCGTTCAATTGCCGAACGCCGCGTGCGTTTGGGCCTGTTGCTGTCTGAAATTGGCCAAGCCAATGGTGTTGAGGTGTCTGCGCAGGAAATGCAGATGCTGATCCAGCAAGCTGCGCAGCAATATCGCGAAGAAGATCGTGAACGTTTCGTGCAGTATGTACAGCAAGAGCCTATGGCCGCAGCCCAGCTGCGCGCGCCGCTTTACGAAGACAAGGTTGTTGATTTCCTGTTCGATAAAGCAGACGTGACCGAGCGCGAAGTTACGCAGGAAGAGCTGCAAGCGGCGATTGAAGCCGAAGATGAAGCCGAAGCGGCAAAAGCCAAGGCCGCACCAAAGAAGAAAGCGCCGGCAAAGAAGGCCGCAGCCAAGAAAGCCCCGGCCAAGAAAGCTCCAGCCAAGAAGGCCAGTGCTGAAAAAGCGGCAGATGAAAAGCCAGCAGCAAAGCCAGCAGCAAAGAAGGCCGCGGCCAAGAAACCTGTAGCCAAGAAAGCGCCTGCTAAAAAGCCAGCCGCCAAGAAACCCGCTGCGAAGAAAGCTCCGGCCAAGAAAGCCGATTAAACCGGCTTTGGCATAAACCCAAAATCAACGGGCTGCGCTTTGTGAAAAGCGCAGCCCGTTTTGTTTGAAGCCCGTTTGAAGCCTGGTTTATTCGCGATCCTCTGACCAGCGTTTAAACGATGGGGTGGGCAGAGCGGCACTGCGCGCTCGTTCATAAGCGGCGCCTGCCTTTAACACGGCGTGATCTTCCCACTTGGCTCCGAAAAAGCTGATGCCTACTGGCAATCCTTCAATCGCGCCCATCGGTACGGTGAGGTGCGGGTATCCCGCGATGGCGGCGGGTGATCCGAAGCCGATTGATCCATTGAAATTGTCGCCGACGATCAGATCGCTCACCCATGACGGACCCCGTGTGGGGGACACGAGAAATTCGACATCGTTATCAGCCAGCAGCACGTCGAGCGTTTCCTCACCCGCGATCCGTACAGCGTTTTTGCGCGCCTTTTCATACGCCTCGCGATCTTTGGTGTTTTCGGCCGTTTCAAACGTGCTCTGATCGAACCAGCGCATCTCTGTCTCTGCGTTGGCTTCGTTAAACGCGATCAAATCAGCCAGACTGCGCGGAGTTTTGCCTTCTGCAAAGGCCGGGATGGAAGACAGGTATTTCCCCATTTCATCACGCAATTCAAACATCAGCACCGTAAAACTGTCGTTGAACATCTGCGTATCGATTTCAAAATCGATATCGACGAGGATCGCGCCAGCCCGTTCAAGATCAGCCAGAGATTGTTCGAACAATTCGGTCACGTCGGCGCGGTTACCAATCTGGTTGCGCATGACTCCGATCCGTACGCCTTCCAAAGAATATTCATCGAGGCCCGCAGCATAATTGGTGCTGCGTTTTGCGCTTAAAGTGGCGCTGTCCGCCGGATCTGCTCCGGCAATCGCCGTAAGCAGCAAAGCCGCATCCGCGACCGTCTTTGTCATCGGGCCAGCGGTATCCTGAGTGCTCGAAATCGGCACAACATGGGTCCGGCTGACTACGCCAACGCTCGGTTTGAAGCCTACGACACCGTTGATCGCGGCGGGGCAGGTTATCGATCCGTTGGTTTCTGTGCCGATCGCGCCCCATGCAAAGCCAGCTGCAACCGCAGAACCGCTTCCAGAGGAAGACCCGCACGAATTGCGATCAATCGCATGTGGGTTGCGTGTCAGGCCGCCGATTGCGCTCCATCCGCTGGTGGAATTGTTCGACCGGATATTGGCCCATTCGGACAAGTTCGCCTTTCCGAGCATAACCCCGCCATTGCGGCGCAGATTGGCAATCAAAGGCGCATCGCGCCCGGTCATATTGTCTTTGAGAGCAAGGCTGCCGGCGGTTGTTGGCAATTCGCGCGTTTCGATATTGTCTTTTACCAAAACGGTCCGCCCGCGCAGCAGCGTGCGGGTCTGAGCGGCATTGCGCGTGTCTTGCTGCCAATTCGGGTTGAGCGCGATCACAGCATTCAGACCGTCCGGACCGCTATTATACTGCTCTATGCGCCGGACTGCATCCATCGCCATCACTTCCGCTTCGGATTGAGGCCGCGATGATTGCGCCGCATTTGCCGGATTGATCTTTCCAACCATCGGAGTGCTTGGCGTATTTGCCGCGCTGTCTTGCGATAAAGCGGGGCTGGTTAAAGCAGCAAGGGCAATGGCACTTGCGGAAAGGCTGGCGGCGAAAAACGGTGATCTGTGTGTTGTCATGGCCAATGTATCGCGCCTTCCCCGATCACGCGCAAGAGGCAGTGAATCGGTTGGTAACCATTTGGAAGGGCTGCGTCTCAATAATAGACGCACGAATTCCTGCCATTGAAGCTGGTGAGGTGCTGCGCAAAGCAACACCATACCGCCGAACCTTAATTCAGCGGGCCCCGCTCATTGGCCCTAGTTAATTGGAAGCCCATGCAAAACACGATCAAATCGCCGCCTGCACGAAAACACTATCACGATATTGATGGTGCGCGTTCGGTATTGATGTTTCTGTCGGTCGCGCTGCACGCGGGGACGGTGTACGCGCCCGCTCGCCCGTGGATCACGGGTAACACCGACCGGGCAGATTTCTTCGATTGGCTGATTTTCGGGTTTCACCTGTTTGTTACGCCGACATTTTTCTTTGTCGGCGGGTTCTTCGCGGTGCTGCTACTGACCCGGCGTGCAGCGGGAGATTTCATTGCGAACAGATTGCTTCGTACTGCAGTCCCGCTGGTTGCGATTGCGCTTACATTCAACATGATCGAACATTATCTGCGCTGGCTTGATACCGGCGGTCAGGGGTCGATGATCGAATGGGCAGGCAGCCCTGCGTTCATAGAGATCTGGGCCAATGGCACCTGGCAATTGCACCTGTGGTTTCTTGTCAGCTTGCTGCCGATGTTCCTGTTGGCGGTGACAGTGCATTCGATCCTGCCAAAGACTTCGCGTTTGCGCACTTTGGCGGTGCAATTTTCGAATCGCACGGCAGGCTGGATTTCCGGCAGCCTCGCATTCGCCTTTGCACTGTTGATCTTTGCGCTGGTCAACACGGCCAATTATTCTGCCGCTGCTTTGGTCCCCGGCGGATACGACCTGATCTTTCCGGGTTTTCAAAGCTGGTACAAACTGGCGTCTGAATTCCCGTTCTTTGTGATGGGCGTTATGGCGGCGCTTTCCCCGCGTTTGCTCAATGCCTTGTTCGAATGGCGCTGGTGGATGCCTTATGCCGCCGCATCTGCGCTGTTTTTCCAGCCCTATCCCGACCCCTCACAAACTTTCGAAGTCGGGCTTGCCATGCTGTTCGCGAACCAACTGGCGATTTGGACAATCGTGCTGTTCATCCTGCAATTCTTCCATCGCTTTTTCAGCGAGGGCGGGCAGCGCACGAGGTGGCTCGCCGATTGCGCGCTGTCGATGTATCTGTTCCACCACTGCTTTGTGTATATTTACGGGAGGATGCTGACTGCTGTCGAATGGCCGATCGTGGTTGAATTTACGGTTCTGACTGTCGCCGCTGCGGTTACAGTGATCGCCATTCACGAAGGGCTGGTCCGTCGTTTCGCGCTTGTCCGGCTGTTGTTCAACGGCAAGACCGATATCGAAGCGATCAAGAAACAGCCCGGCTTTCTGGCAGCGTTTGGCAAAGTTCAGAAAACCTCTAAAGGTTCGCAGCAAGCGGGTGCGATTGGCTCCAAAGGGTCGCTTTCCCCCAGATGATTGGCAAATGACTGGGTGTTCAAAGGTTAAAGCCCTTGAATCCAAAGCGGCATGACCCGACATTGCGTATCCGACATTCAAAAGGGCTTTTTACATGATCAATCTGTTCGGCAACTCCGGCGAAACCTATGGCTCGCAAGGCCAATTCACGACTGACCCGCTGACAGGAGCGTTGGTGCCGGTCGTGGTCGAGCAGACCAGCCGGGGCGAACGCAGCTTTGATATTTTCTCGCGGCTGCTGCGCGAGAGGATCGTGTTTGTGACCGGTCAGGTCGAAGATGGCATGGCGTCCCTGATTACAGCGCAGCTGCTGTTTCTGGAAAGCGAGAACCCTTCCAAACCGATTTCGATGTACATCAATTCACCCGGCGGCGTGGTTACAGCGGGCATGGCGATCCATGACACGATGCAATACATCAAACCGCGGGTTTCGACCGTTTGCATGGGTCAGGCGGCGTCGATGGGCAGTTTCCTGCTTGCCGCAGGTGAGCCCGGTATGCGGGTGGCGTTGCCGAATGCGCGGATCATGATCCACCAGCCTTCGGGCGGCGCGCGCGGCATGGCATCAGATATCGAAATTCAGGCACGCGAAATCCTGCGGATCAAATCGCGGATGAACGACCTGTATGTGAAATACACCGGCAAAACGTTGAAAGTGATCGAAGACGCGATGGACCGCGATACGTTCCTTGAAGCGGAAGAAGCCAAAGAATTTGGCCTTGTCGATAAAGTGTTCGAGACCCGGCCCGAAAATGAAGAAGGTGACGAGAAAGAAGGCTCTGGCGGCGCTCCTGCGTAAAGCGGGCGCCAGCCATTGCCGATCGCCCCGAAGCGGGACAGGCACCTTTTGAAGCCGATAAATCGGCCACACAGGCAGGGGCTTTCTCTCCTATGCGGACCGAAAAACCATGCGGATGAGTTGATTCATTCGGCATGACAGATAATGTTGACGAATCCCCTTGGGTTCACAGGCGTGTGAATCGAAGGGATTCGAGGATTACAGGATGACCAAATTGACCGGATCTGACAGCAAGAGCACTCTGTATTGCAGTTTCTGCGGAAAGTCGCAGCACGAAGTGCGAAAGCTAATCGCGGGCCCGACCGTATTCATCTGCGATGAATGCGTGGAGCTGTGCAATGATATCATCCGCGAAGAAACCAAAGCGGGTATCGCGGGCAAGAAAGAAGGCGAAGTCCCCAGCCCACGCGAAATCTTTGAAACGCTGAACGATTATGTCATCGGTCAAAACAGTGCGAAACGGAACCTCGCGGTCGCCGTGCACAACCACTATAAGCGTCTGAAGCACTCAGGCAAAGCTGGCGGTGATGTAGAGCTGGCGAAATCCAACATCCTGCTGGTCGGCCCGACCGGGACAGGTAAAACCCTGCTGGCGCAGACGCTGGCCCGTACATTTGATGTGCCGTTTACAATGGCCGATGCGACCACTCTGACCGAAGCCGGTTATGTGGGTGAGGATGTCGAAAATATCATTCTCAAACTGCTGCAGTCGTCCGACTACAATGTTGAAAAAGCGCAGCACGGCATCGTGTATATCGACGAAATCGACAAGATTACGCGCAAGGCGGAAAACCCATCGATCACGCGCGATGTGTCGGGTGAGGGTGTTCAGCAGGCGCTGCTGAAATTGATGGAAGGCACAACCGCCTCTGTCCCGCCGCAGGGCGGCCGTAAGCATCCGCAGCAAGAATTCCTTCAGGTCGATACGACGAACATCCTGTTCATTTGCGGCGGTGCGTTTGCGGGCCTCGATAAAATTATTGCGGACCGTCTTCAGAAACGTTCAATCGGTTTCGGCGCGCATGTTGCCGATCCCGACAAGCGCAAAGTCGGCGAATTGCTCGAAAAGAGCGAGCCGGAAGATCTGTTGAAATTTGGCCTGATCCCGGAATTCGTTGGCCGTTTGCCAGTGATCGCGACTCTGCATGATCTCGATGTCGATGCGCTCGTCACGATTCTGCAAGAGCCGAAAAACGCTCTGGTAAAACAGTATCGCAAGCTGTTCGAACTCGAAGACGTCGATCTGACCTTCACTGATGAAGCACTGGTCGCCATCGCCGAACGCGCAATCCTGCGCAAAACCGGCGCGCGCGGCCTTCGCTCAATCGTGGAGGGCATCCTGCTCGATACGATGTTCGATCTGCCCGATATGGACGATGTATCCGAAATCGTGATCGACGAAGACGTTGTTTCGGGCAAGAAAGACCCGATCCGCGTTGTCGCCAACGACGATGGAGAGGCAAAGGAAGAGGCGGCTTAATCTCCGGATTGGTTAGCCAGAATTTCCTGTTCGTTTGCGGAAAGAACAAGCTCCGCAGCCCTACTGCTGAATACATTTTTGCAAACGTCGCGGGCATTAATACGCTTTCCGCAGGCGTGAATCGCGACGCGCAGGAGCGTGTGTCCGATGAACTTGTCGAATGGGCGGACATCATTTTCGTGATGGAGCGCCAACATCGCACGAAGCTGCAAAAGGCGCACAGCGCCGCATTGAAAGGCGCGCGCATAGTCGTTCTCGTAATACCGGACGACTACGCGTTTATGGATCAACGCCTAGTGACCCTTCTAAAAACCAAAATGAGCCGCTGGCTTCCCGTGCAGTAAACACAAAACCCCGCCTGGCCGGAGGGGGTGGCCAGACGGGGTCGTGCAATGCGCCGTTCCATTGGGAGGGGTTGGGGGGAACGATGAAACGACGCGGTAAGAGGTATTGGCGTTAGGCCGGCAGGAACACTCCGTCAGTTACGTGGATTACGCCGTTCGAGGTCATGACATCTGTTTGCGTTACCGCAGCCGCGCGGCCTTTGGCATCGGTGATGATGACAGTGTCGCCGGACAGGCGCGCAGTCAGTTTGCCACCCGAAATGGTGTCGATTGTGGCGCTCCCGCCGTGCTTGTTAATCAGCGCAACAAGATCACCGGCGGTCACTTTTCCAGCGACCGCGTGATAGGTCAGAATGGTTGTCAGCGTGCCTTTATTTTCCGGCTTTACCAGCGTCGCAACCGTGCCATCGGGCAGTTTTGCAAACGCGGTGTCGGTTGGCGCGAATACGGTGAATGGGCCGGGGCTGGAAAGTGTTTCGCCCAGACCGGCGGCGGTTACGGCTGCAACCAGAGTGTTATGCACACCGGTGCTTTGCGCGGTTTCAACGATGTTTGGCGCCGTTTTGGCTGCGGTTTTGTGATCGTGTGCGGCAACCGGGGCGGCGGCGAAAGCGGCCAGGCCAGTGGTTGCGGCGATAGCAGCAAAAGCTGCGGATTTGAGTGTCTTCGGGGTTACAGGCATTGGTATCTCCTTTGTCTGCAAGCCCCTCCCGGATCTTGCATGTAGAGCTACGCAGGCCTTCTCAAAGTGGATGCGAAAAAATCACAAATAATTGAAAAATAATATGAAATTAGCGCACCAAAAGATGAAATCGCGCAGGACACATAGCCGCCGATCAAACTTGTGAGAACGCGCCTTCGGCCACAACCGGCCCGGCATCGACGCCTTCCGGCTTTCCGCCAATCGGTTCGCGGGTCAGCACCAGTTGCGCTCCGTCGCTCAGGTTTCGCGCGATGGTTTCCGGCAAATCCATCGATTGAACTTCGCCCGGTGCGACCACGCCCAATGATTGCAGATCGCCGCCATTGGCGGGGACCAGCCAAAGTTCATGATCGTGAACCCCATCGGCGGTCAGACCGATGGCTCCGATGAGCATTTTCTCGCTTGCGGGAATGTAGGTCACATCAAGCCGGAGCCCGGTATCACCGATCGGTACCTGCGCAACCAACGGATCTGCCGAGGCAAGAGTGGTTGTCGGCACATCTGTCGGAGACTGGACTGCGGAAGGGCCAAAAGCGGCAAACGCCAAGGCTATTGCAGCAGCGGCAGAGGTAAGGCCTGCGGTCCATTGCCAGCGGCGCAGCCGTGACTGCAGATCAATGACATTGCCGGCTGAGCGATCTGGCATATTGTTGGTGCTTGCCGCAACATTGCCCGCTGTTTCGGCCTCGCGCTGCGCATTTACGCGCGCTTCGATCTGGGCCCAAAGCTCGCTGCGCGGAACCATCGGGGCGACTTCATCCAGCAGCGGCGCACAGCGATCTTCCCACAAAGCCACTTCGGCTGCGAATTCAGGCTCTGAAGCAACGCGTCCGCGCGCGGTGAGCAATTCCTGCCCTTCAAGCAAGCCCAAAGCGTATTCGATGGCAATCATCGGATCGTCGCGTTTGATGCCTTTGGTCATTTCGGTATCCTGGCTCATTCGCCCGCCTCCAGGCAAACGCGCAATTTCATAATGCCGCGGCGGATCCAGCTTTTCATTGTGCCCAAGGGTACATCGGCGCTTTCCGCGAGCTCGGCATAGGTTTTGCCATCAAAAAAAGCGGCACGGATATTGGTGCGTGCCGGGTCTTCGAGTTTCGCAAGGCAGGCGTGAACACGCGCCGCCCGCTCGCCATCGATCATCAATTGATCGGCGAGTGGAGCGGCATCGGGCAACGGCGCTGCTTCTTCGACAGGCACGGCCCCGCCGCGCACTTTTCCCGTGCGCAGGCGATCAATCGCGCGATTGCGCGCAAACGTCGCGAGCCACGAAATCGGGCTTGCCCGCGTGGGATCATAACGGTCGGCCCGCTGCCATAGATTTATGTAGACGTCTTGCAACGCGTCTTCTGCCTCCTTTGTATCCCCCAAGATACGGAAGCAAATCCCGTAAAGTTTCACACGGGTCGCGGCGTAAATCTGTTCCAACGCATCACTGTCCCCGTCTGCCAGACGAACCATGGCTGCGCGCAGAGCTTCGCGGGCCTCGGTGCTGGCCGGTGTCGGGCCGCGATCAGCCATCAGCAACCGGTTCCGCAATTCAGCGCGCCGGCACCATCGGTGCCGCGTTCCACCTGAATGGTCGCGTGGCCAATTCCGAACCGGTCTTCGAGAGAATGCGCGATTTCATGCAGAAATTCGTCACTGCACGGCGCGCCCGGCATTACCAGATGCGCAGTCAGAGCCGTCTCTGTGGTCGACATTGGCCAGATATGCAGATCATGCACGGTTGTTACCCCTTCAAGCCCTGCCAAATGGCCCCGCACCTCGGCCACGTCAATCCTTGCAGGAACTGCAAGCAAGCCCATTTTCAGGCTGTCTTTGGCAAGGCCCCACGTGCCCCATGCGATCATCGCGACAATAGCAAAGCTGACCATGGGATCGATCCACCACAATCCGGTGAAAATGATCGCAAGACCTGCGGCCACGACCCCCACCGAAACAAGCGCATCGGCGGCCATATGAAGATACGCGCCGCGAATGTTCAAATCCTCTTGTCCGCGCATAAACAGGAACGCGGTAAAGGCGTTGATGGCAACACCAATACCCGCAACGATCACCATAACCATTCCCTGCGGCTCGGTCGGTTCGAACAGCCGGTGGAATGTTTCGAACAAGATCGCGCCGACTGCAATGGCGAGCAGCAAGGCATTGCCAAGCGCGGCAAGAATGGTCGAGCTTTTGAAGCCGTAGGTGTATCTTTCCGAAGGAGGTCGTTTGGCGGCAATGCTGGCGCCCCATGCCAGCAGCAGAGCCATGACATCGGACAGGTTATGCCCGGCATCGGCAACCAATGCCATTGAGCCATAGAGGAAGCCGAAAACAGCCTCGACCACGACAAAGACGCTGTTCAGAATTACACCGATCAGGAATGCATTGCCGAAATCTGCGGGCGAATGATGGTGGCCATGATGGTTATGCAGGCCGTGACAATCGGTATCGCCGTCGCCGCGGCCCGGCGCGTGACCATGATGCGCGTGATCGTTTTGCGCGTGATGATGTGCGTGTCCGTGGCCCATTTGCATCAATCATACACGCAGGAAGCGAGGCCGTCACCTTGAACGGTGCGCATCCGGGCCTCTATCGTGTTGCCATACCGGCCAAGCCAACCACCGGGATTGGTAACAGAGCGGGTTTTGGGGCTGGGCAGGGCGACTGCCATCCGGCTGGCTTCATCGGCTGAAAGCCGCGCTGCGGATTTGCCGAAATATCGCTGCGCGCCGGCCTCTGCACCATAGGTACCGATGCCGGTCTCCGCGACATTCAGGTACACTTCCATGATCCGCTCCTTGCCCCAGATGCTTTCGATCAGAAATGTAAACCACGCCTCCAGCCCTTTGCGGAAATAGCCGCCACCTTGCCATAGGAACACGTTTTTGGCGGTCTGCTGGCTGATTGTGGAGGCACCCCGGCGGCGCTGACCCTGAGAATTCTCCTTGATCGCTTTTTCGATCGCTTCGGTGTCAAATCCCCAATGCTCACAAAACTTGCCATCCTCCGCCGCGATTACAGCGGCGACGAGATTGGGATCGATATTTTCAAGGCTTTCCCAATCTTTGGTGATGCCATTTTCGTCCATCAGCATGGTCGCTGTTACCGGTACAGGTATCCATTTGAACGCGATCACCAAAATCAGGCTTATGCCGACAAACCACAATATGATCTTCGCAAGAATTCGGGTGAGTTTTATGGCCATCGCGCTGCATTTAGAGGGGCTTGGCCGATTGCGCAATTACGTCTGCCTTGCGGATCGCCGTGGCGCGTGCTTTTTAGCTGTCCAAGGGGAAAACAGATGTACACTTATTACAAGACCGCCGCCGCTGCCATTGCCTTGGCAGGTGCGACATTTTCAATGCCGGCAATTGCCAATGACCGTGAAATAGCCGCCTCGGTAGAGGCCGATTATGACAGCTACCTTGCACCTTTGTTCGTGCATTTTCACAAGAACCCCGAGCTGTCCTTTCTCGAAACAAAAACAGCCAAGCGTATGGCCAAAGAACTGCGCGCGGTGGGTATGGATGTAACAGAGGGCGTCGGCGGCACGGGTGTTGTCGGCATGATGCGCAACGGGGATGGGCCGCTGATCCTGCTGCGAGCGGATATGGATGGTCTTCCGGTGCCCGAAAAGTCCGGCCTCGATTACGCATCCACTGCGATGCAAGTGGGGCAAGACGGAAAAGAATATCCGGTCATGCATGCCTGCGGCCATGATGTGCATATCACTTCGATGGTGGGCACTGCGCGGCGGCTGATGGCGATGAAGGACCAGTGGAGCGGCACGATCATGTTTGTGGTCCAGCCCGCCGAGGAGCGCGTGGGCGGGGCCAAGGCGATGCTCGAAGATGGCCTGTATGACCGTTTCGGCAAACCGGATTACGCGCTGGCACTTCATGTCGGCTCGAACATGGAGACGGGCACGATTACCGCATCGGAAGGCATCCAGTATTCCAGCGCGGATTCGGTCGATATCATGGTGCCGGGGATCGGAGCGCACGGTGCAAGCCCGCATACGGGCCGCGATCCAGTCTATATCGCGTCGCAGATCGTCACCGCTTTGCAGAGCATCGTAAGCCGCGAAATCGGCCCGCTTTCTCCGGCTGTCATCACGGTCGGCTCGATCCACTCTGGCACCAAGCACAACATCATATCCGACCGCGCCGATCTGCAATTGACGGTGCGCGCCAATGATGAGCGGACACGCGCGCAATTGCTCGCCGCGATCGAGCGTATCGCCGTTAATATGGGAAAAACCCACGGCCTGCCTGATGATCTGCCTGTGACGGTGAAAGTAAGCGAGGGCACGCCGGTGACCAACAACGATCCAGAGCTCGCGCGGCGGCTTAATTCGGTGATTCAGCGGGATCTGGGTGCGGAAGTTTTCATACCATTCAGCCAAGGCGGCATGGGTGCAGAAGATTTCGCCTATTTCGTCGCCGATGAATACGGCGTGCCCGGCTATTATTTTCGCGTCGGCGGAACCCCTGCCGAGGCATTCGAGGCGGCTGAGAATGGCGGTCCGCGCGTGCCATCGCACCATTCGCCCCTATTCAAAATTGCCCCGCGTGAAAGCGTAACGCTGGGCACGCGCGCGATGATCGCAGCGGTGATGGACCTCGCGCCGGTTAAGTGACGACCAAACAAAAACCGCCGCGAACCTGCTGGCTCGCGGCGGTTTTCTGTTTTCAGGTCAGTTAAAGCTTACGCCACTCCCGGCAACAACCGTTCACCGGCGATCCGCTGCATTGCTTTTTGCAGTTTTTCAAAGGCCCGCACTTCGATCTGACGAATACGCTCGCGCGATACATCGTAAACCTGTGACAGCTCTTCGAGGGTCTGCGGTTTTTCCGTCAAGCGACGCTCTGTCAGGATGTGTTTTTCGCGGTCGTTCAGCGAACCCATCGCTTCGACCAGCATATCGTGCCGCACTTCTGTTTCCTGTGCGTCAGCGACCAGCTCATCTTGCAGGGGGCCATCATCGGTCAGCCAATCCTGCCATTCGCCCGAACCCTCTTCACCGTTGCGCATGGGCGTGTTGAGCGAGCCATCGCCGCCCATCATCATGCGCCGGTTCATATTGACGACTTCCTGTTCCGGTACGCCGAGATCAGTGGCGATTTTCGTCACATCATCCGGTGTCAGATCGGTGTCTTCGTAGGCTTCGAGCTGTTTTTTCATCCGGCGAAGGTTGAAGAACAGTTTTTTCTGAGCGGCAGTCGTACCCATTTTCACGAGCGACCAGCTGCGCAGGATGTATTCTTGGATAGAGGCCTTGATCCACCACATCGCGTATGTCGCGAGGCGGAAACCGCGATCGGGCTCAAATTTCTTGACGCCCTGCATCAGGCCCACATTCCCTTCGGAAATAAGGTCAGACACGGGCAGCCCATAGCCGCGATAACCCATCGCGATTTTCGCGACGAGACGCAGGTGGCTCGATACGAGCTGTGCCGCGGCATCGGGGTCTTCGTGTTCGGAATAGCGCTTGGCGAGCATGTATTCATTCTCAGCCGTCAGCACCGGATATTTTTTGATTTCCGACAGATACCGGTTGAGGCCTTTCTCTCCGCCCAGTGCCGGGACTGTGGTCTTTGCTTTACTCACTTTAATCCTAACCTTTCTTATGTCGACCTCTACCGACGGACCCCTGATGGGCATCCGTCATTTCGGGCCACACGGTTACATATACACATAAACTGCGCGTTTTGTTGCGCATTTCATCGATTAAAACGCCCAAGTTGGTCGATTAGTTCCGCCATATCGGCGGGAACCGGTACTGAAAGAGATACGGTCTGGCGCGAAATAGGATGCAAAAATCCCAATTCGGCCGCGTGCAGGGCTTGCCGTGCAAAACCTATCTTTGAAATCAGCGTTTTCAATCGCTTGGGTGTTTTCCCGTAGGTCTGATCTCCTATTAAAGCATGGCCGATTGATGCGCAGTGAACGCGCACCTGATGGGTGCGGCCGGTTTCAAGGCGGCATTCGATCACCGCGCTTTCCTCCATCGCTTGCAAAACCTTATAATGGGTAACTGCATGCTTCCCGCGTGAGGATTTCTTGTCGAGCACAGCCATTTTCTTTCGATTGGCTTCGGATCTGCCGATTCGCTCGTCGATTGTGCCTTCCACCGGCTTGGGGTGTCCGCTGCATACCGCCAGATAGCGCCGGTGAATCGAATGATCCGCAAATTGCGCGGCAAGCCCTTCATGCGCGGCATCTGATTTTGCAACCACAAGCAGGCCGGATGTGTCTTTATCAATCCGGTGGACGATACCGGGCCGGGCCACCCCGCCGATGCCGCTCAGCTGCCCCCGGCAATGGTGCAGCAGCGCATTGACCAATGTGCCATCGGGATTACCCGCAGCAGGATGCACGACCATTCCGGCGGGCTTGTTGACGACAATCAGATGCTCATCCTCAAACACAACATCGAGCGGTATGTCTTGCGGTTTTGCCGTTGCTTCAATCGCCGGGGGAACAGCAATCCGAAAAACTGTGCCCTCATCGACTTTTGCGGATGGAGACGAGGCGACATGGCCGCCAATCTCAACCTGACCCTCGGCGATGAGCGCCTGAACGCGGGCGCGCGACAATTGCGTGGCCTCGGCCAGCGCTTTGTCGAGCCGCGCGGCAATGCGCACAGTGCCGGAGATGATTTCTTCAGCGGACATGGTTATGGCAATGGGCGATGTCATTGGAAGTCTCAAGAGCAGTAATCGAGAGGATGGAGCGCGCCGCAATCGCCGCGCAGCCCGAGGAAGCCTGCGCCATTTTGCTGGGGCAGGGCAATTGCATCTCTGCACTGTTAGAGACGCGCAATGTTCATCCCGACCCGCGCACGCATTTTGAGATCGATCCGCACGCCTTGATCCGCGCATTTAAAGCCGAACGCAGCGGCGGTTTGCAGGTGATCGGATACTTCCATTCCCATCCCAGCGGCGATCCCAGCCCGTCCGCGACCGACCGCGCCATGGCTGCGCATGACGGCAAAGTATGGGCCATATTTGCCGGCGGCACCATCGCGTTCTGGCGAGATAATAAAGACAACTTTGACACGCTTTCCTACGCTATGGGAACCGACTAGGAAAATTTGGCAAATGAGGGGTGCGCCGGGGAGCAATTTTTGCTCTAGTCGTATCGGACAAGGCGAAAGTCACACTTTACGCCGGTAGAATGGGATTAAATACAGCAATGACAATGGTATACTATTCATCGGTTGGAATGCAGGAACACGGTTCTGTGTCACCTTCGACCACTTTGATTGACGATGGGAACGCGCAATGACTTCGCAAACCGACCTTGCTGCGCTGCTCTGTTCGCGCCTGTGCCACGATCTGCTCTCTCCTGTCGGGGCGCTGGCCAACGGGCTTGAGCTGCTCGCTGATGAGCAAGATCCCGAAATGCGGGCGCGATGCGTCGAATTGCTCGAACAAAGCGCCAAGACCAGTACGGATAAACTCAAATTTTTCCGGCTGGCTTTCGGCGCGGCGGGCGGTTTTGGAGAGAATGTTCCTGTCGAAGAAGCGCGCGACGTGATCAACGCGCTGGCCAGTGATGCCAAACGGGTTGAGATCCAATGGGCCATTTCGGAAAATAGCCTCCCCAAACCTGCGGTTAAAGTGATGCTGAACCTGTCGCAAATCGCGCTGGACGCGCTGGTGCGCGGCGGCACGCTGGATATTGGCGCGGAAAAACGCGATGGCAATATCGAGATTGTGGCCCGCGCAACGGGACCAAAAATCGCCTTTGACGAGACAATCGGCCACGCATTGCAGGGCGATATTGCCGCGGTTGAAATCACCAGCCGCACCGCTGCAGCGCATATGATCGCATTGCTGGCGGAGGAAATTGGCGGCGGCTTGCAATATGCGGTCACTGATGATGCGCTGGTGCTTGGCGCTGTGTTGCCGGAACCAGAAGGCATGATCGGGTGAGCGCGATGGAGACAAATGAGCTAGTCCATGCGGTGAAAGCATCACCCAATTTTGACGAGCGCACGTCTCCGATCAGCATGCTGGTGCTGCATTATACCGAAATGAAACCGGTGGAGACCGCGCTGGAACGGTTAACCGATCCCGAGGCCAAGGTTTCGGCGCATTACCTGATCAGTGAAGAGGGTGTGGTCACCCAGCTTGTGCCGGAAGAAAAGCGGGCCTGGCATGCCGGCGCTTCGTTTTGGCGCGGCACGAAAGATGTAAATTCCGCCAGTATCGGGATCGAACTGGATCATCCGGGACATGCCGGTGGCTACCGCGAATTTACAGACGTGCAAATCGAAGCTCTGGTGCCTCTGGCTGCGAGAATTCTGAAGCAATATGATATTCCGCGCGCCAATGTGGTGGGCCATTCCGATGTTGCCCCGCTTCGCAAAGTGGACCCGGGCGAGCTGTTCCCTTGGGATCGTCTCGCGGAATATGGCCTGTGCCTGCCGCGTCCGGAAAAACTGGATCAGGTTGATCCCTTCCATAATGAAGGCGCCTTTATCCTCGCATTGGAGCGATACGGTTACGACATAACCGAAGGGCGCAAAACCATCGAAGCGTTTGAGCGGCGTTGGCGGCCCAACCGGATCGAAGGCCGGTACGACGCGCAACTGGGCGCGATCCTGTGGCATTTGCTGTTGGAGCGTGACCGAGGCGACACGCGTTAGAGCCGCCAGTTTACAAACCCTTACAGCAGATTTCGGCCATTTGTGCTTTTATGACTGCATAACGCGGTTTTGAAATATGGAGGGATCTGAAATGATGCGGAAGCTTGGAGCCGAATTTATCGGTACATTCTGGTTGGTGTTCGGAGGCTGCGGATCGGCGGTGCTGGCAGCGGCTTTTCCTGAACTCGGGATTGGCTTTGTCGGCGTATCGCTTGCATTCGGACTGACTGTTCTGACTATGGCTTATGCGGTCGGCGGTATTTCAGGCGGGCATTTCAACCCCGCTGTTTCGCTTGGGCTCGCGCTTGGCAATCGTTTCAGCTGGGGTGAGTTGATCCCATATTGGGTCGCACAGCTTCTCGGCTCATTCACTGCAGCGGGTATGCTGTATCTTGTTGCAAGCGGTGTTTCGGATTTTCAGGCGGGCGGCTTTGCGTCGAATGGGTATGGCGAATTATCGCCCGGCGGCTTTTCGATGACCTCGGCGCTAGTGATCGAAATTGTACTGACCGCAGGGTTCTTGATCGTGATCCTCGGGTCGACTTCCGCGAAAGCTCCTGCGGGCTTTGCGCCGATTGCGATCGGTCTTGCTCTGACGCTGATCCATCTGATCTCGATCCCGGTGACCAATACATCGGTAAATCCAGCGCGGTCCACAAGCGTGGCCTTTTATGCAGATACAGCAGCGGTCTCGCAGCTATGGCTGTTCTGGGCTGCGCCTCTTATTGGAGCCGCAGTCGGCGCGCTGATCTGGAAGCTGATTTCGCCGGATGAGCCGATCGAGAATATTGGCGGTCAAGAATAATGATTGCCTAAACCTATCATCCTTCAAGGGCCGGCTTTCCTAAAGCTGGCCCTTTCGGTATAAGTGTCATTGTCAGGGGGCCGAGGCAGCTGCGGGGTCGAAAGATCGCGAGGAAAGTCCGGGCTCCACGAAGCAAAGGTGGCGGGTAATGCCCGCCGAGTGTTCGCCTTTTAGGCGGGCATTTAGGGAAAGTGCCACAGAGAGTATACCGCCGATGGCCCCTAAAGGGCACAGGCAAGGGTGAAAGGGTGCGGTAAAGGCGCACCGGGGCGCTGGTAACATCGTCCGCATGGTAAACCCCACCTGGAGCAAGGCCAAATAGGGATCTCGCGCCGTTACGGCAGGAGCGCTTCGCGCCGAGAGATCCGGGTTGGCTGCTTGAGCTGTTCAGCAATGGACAGCCTAGATGAATGGTTGCCGCCGCACGGCAGGTCTGCCTGGCAGATACCGCGGGCGGAGACAGAACCCGGCTTATGAAGCCCCCTGACACTATCGTTGGCCTACACCTTTGCCAGGGTGAGGCCAATTGAGCGAGCCCCGGAACGTGGCAATCAAAGAGCCGTTAGAACATTATGGAAAACACCCTATTTCGTGAGCGCAGCGTCTTTCAGAGGATCGCTATTGTTCTTGCGGTCGTCTGCCAGATTGGATCAACCTTTCTTCCCGCTTTTGGAATGGGAGAACAAATCGGTGCGCGTTCGGATTCTGTCAGGACGCTGATCACGCCATCTGGATGGGCCTTTTCCATTTGGGGGCCACTGTTCCTGGGCTCATTGGTGTTTGCGATCTGGCAGGCGCTGCCCGGCCAGCGCCGCAATGCGTTGCTCGGTACAATTGGCTGGCCTGCGGCGATTGCATTGGCTGCGCAAGGTGTGTGGGCGATGTATACGCAATTCAATAATCTCACGGTGATATCCGCCGTTATCATCTTCACGTCGCTGATTGGTTTGCTGGTGGTTCTGCGCGCGTTGGGAGAGCAATCCTATTTTACGCATAAAGAGCGCTGGATTGTCGCTCTGGTTTTTAGCGGGCTTGCCGCCTGGCTTACCGCGGCCAGTATCGTCAATGTTTCTGCGACGCTTGTGTATTCGGGTGTTCTTGCGGACGGACCCTATCCGCTCGTCACGGCGATCATGGTCGCGATTGGCGGCATAATTGCCGCGCTTGCCACTGTGCGAAGCCGGGGCAACCCGTGGTATGCGCTGGTATTTTGCTGGGCGCTGACGGCGATTTATTTTCGCGGCGGACAGGAAGATCCGGCGATTGCATGGGCCTGTATCGGCTCCGGCATCATGGTTGCACTGGCTGCCTTTATCGGCTTGTCTACGCCGAGTAACCGCCGCCATTGGCTGGGTGTTTAGGCCGGTTCATGCCGCTTTTGATGTGCCGACACTCGGATACAGTTCATCTAGCGGGCGGGACCTTCCATCGGCGCACACCAACCGCACATGATGCCGTTTCATGCCGCGCGGATTGGTCACGCCCACCGAATGGGCGATAACGCCCACCTCCTTGCGCATCTGCTTTACAAAATTGGCAACCCGCACCGCTTTATTCGCCGGATCTAGTCCGCGTTGCAGGCTGGGATCGTGGGTGGTGATACCGGTCGGGCAGGTGTTTTTGTTGCATTTCATCGCTTGAATACAGCCAAGCGCAAACATGAAACCGCGGGCCGATATCGTGAAATCCGCACCCGCGCAAAGAGCCCATGCCACTTCGCTGGGTGTCACCAGTTTGCCGCTGGCGACAATGCGGATGCGATCGGTAAGGCCTGCTGCGTCGCGCAAATCGACCAGCATCGGTAACGCCTCTCTCAAGGTCAGGCCAACATTATCGATGAGCGGCATCGGAGCCGCGCCCGTTCCGCCGTCACCGCTATCGACGGTGATGAAATCTGGCGCGCTCTTCGCCCCGCGTTTGTTGATTTCGGCAAAAAGGTCTTCCAACCAGCCATAGGCTCCGATGACAGTTTTGAACCCCACAGGTTTCCCGGTCACCTCGCGGATATGCGCAATCATATCGAGCAATTCGTCGATATTGCCGATATCCGTATGGCGATTGGGTGAAATCGACGCTTCGCCTTCCGGGATGCCGCGAATTTCGGCGATTTCGGCATTCACTTTTGCGGCGGGCAAGATACCCCCTTTGCCCGGCTTCGCTCCCTGAGAAAGCTTTAATTCGAACATCCGGACCTGATCGTGCGATGCCACTTCGCGCAGCTTTTCGTCCGACAGATTGCCTTCATTGTCGCGCACGCCATATTTGGCGGTACCGATCTGGAACACGATGTCGCAGCCCCCTTCGAGATGATAGGGAGCAAGGCCCCCTTCGCCGGTATTCATCCAGCAACCGGCCTTGGCCGCGCCATTCGATAAAGCGCGCACAGCCGGCGTCGAAAGCGCGCCATAGCTCATCCCGGATATGTTGAAGACCGATGGCGCGTCATAAGGAATGCGGGCTGCGCCTTCGCCAATTTTCATTGCCGGTGCTTTTACCGCATCCCGCTCAAGCGTAGGCCAAGGGCAATTGACGAAAATCGGGGTGCCAACAGCGTCAAGATTGCGGGTGGAGCCAAAGGCCACATTGGTCGATATGGCTTTGGATGCATCATCGACCCAATCACGCTGAGCCCGGTTAAAGGGGAGCTCTTCACGATCCATCGCAAAGAAATATTGCCGGAAGAATTCACCAAGTTCCGACAAGACATAACGCATCCGGCCAATCACCGGGTAATTGCGGCGAACCGTATCGCTGGTCTGATAGCGGTCGATGAAGAAAATCGCGATGAGAACAAGGACGATCAAACCCACGATAAAGATGAACAGGCTGGTCAATCCGTCCAGAATTGCAGTCATTTTATCGTCCCTCATCCAATGGTGTGCCGGCAGGCTTTTCAATCACGGCTATACCGGATGCATGGTATTATCAGAAAGACAGGTGTCTACTGCAATCGGGAGGAATTATGCCGATTGTGCAATCTCAACAGTGATTTGATCGTCATTGGTGGAGGTTTGAATGGTCCTGCGGCTATCCCCTTCAAGGACGAGCGCGGTCAGCACTCCAGACCGAAATGCACCTGTGTCGATCCCAATGCGGTTGCCGCAATCCATGACTTTGTCGAAAATTGTATGGCCATGCACGACAACCTTTTCCAGCGCGCCTTGATGATCAAGGAAGCGATCCCGAATCCACAGCATATCACTGCGTTTCTGGGCGTTGAGCGGCACCGCCGGATCAATTCCTGCATGGACGAAGGCGTAGTCGCCAGCGACGATCATCTCTTCGAACGCGGCGATATAATCGCGTTCTGATTGGGGGATCAGTTGCGGAAGGAATGCGTGCATCTCTTCAAGTGTCATCGCGTTGAACTGCTTTTGCGATATCCCGTAACTCAGGATAGTCTCGCGTCCGCCATGTTTTAAGAAGTGGCGCAGAATGTCAGGCTTTTCAAACGACTGCAGAAACATTTCTTCGTGGTTACCGGCAAGCACGCGAACATTGCGCTCTTTCTGCCATTTGCGCGTTCGCTCGATCACACCGGCACTGTCCGGGCCTCGGTCTACCAGATCTCCCAAAAGGATAATTTGAGTCGCTGCCGGAATGCTGGCCGCGTCGTCACGCTCGACGGCATCAATCAAAGCCTCATACAGATCGAGCCGCCCGTGAATGTCACCTATCACATAATACCGCGTGCCGTCTGGCACAGCGGGGCGCTGTATTTGAGAGCGGGATCTGAAGATCTTGCTTAGAGTGTTTAGCATAGCTCGATATTCGTTTTAGCATGGCCGCAATTGGGGGGATAGCAGGCCTGAAATAGGGTGTTCGCCGCTGCGTTTGCACTGCGATGGCAGCGCGGGCGGCAGGTTTCACATAGGCATAGCTTCACTGAACCGCAAATGACCCGGCCCTATCGATTGGTATGATGCATAAATCACACAATTCGTTTGGTTTTGGTCGCATCGCGCAATTTCTCTTGTGCGGTGCGGCATAATTGTGCACGTTTGTTTCGCATTTGGATGAGATCATCGCATAAAATGATGACCGCCGGATGTGCAGGTGGGACGAAGCAACAACAAAAATTTAAGGAAGTTGTAATGCTCACGTCCATCCGCGGCCTAACCGCCGCTACTTTCTCTGCGGGCCTCCTCCTCTCTGCGGCGCCCGCATTTGCCTCTGAAACCGTTTCAGAGGTGGTCAATATCACCGTCGATACAGGTGCAATCGAAATCAGTGACGAGCTGCTCGCAGCTTCAGCTGAGCTGGATGGCACCGCAAGCGATCAGAATGTCGTCGTCATGGCGACCTCTATCGATCGTGCAAACGCGCCGGTTGATGATGCCAAGATCAGCAATATCCAAGGCGAAGAAGAAGAGAGCAGCCCTCTCTCATTTTCCGCCAACATTGCTTTTGCTACCGAATACCGTTTTCGCGGTGTTGCGCTGACTGACGGTGAATTCGCTGTCCAAGGCGGCTTTGACCTTTCACACGAATCGGGTCTTTACGTCGGCACCTGGGCTTCCAATCTGGATGAACAGACTGTCGGATACGGCTCGACAGAGCTTGACCTGTATGGCGGTTGGAGCGGTAATCTAACCGATGGCCTTTCGGCTGATGTCGGCGCTATCGCTTATCTTTACCCTGACGCGACCGGTCCAGGTGATTTCGATTACATCGAATTTTACGGCTCGGTCAGTTTCGGCCTCGGCCCGGCATCGCTGACTGGTGGTATTGCTTACGCACCGGATCAGGATTCGCTTGGCGGGACGGACAATCTGTACCTCTATTCCGATGTCAGTGTCGCCATCCCAGACTCGCCGATCACCTTGAATGGCCACCTTGGCTATACCGAAGGCTTCTTGACGTTCACCGCCGATAGCTCCGCTGTCGATTGGTCGATCAGCGCTGATCTGGCCGTTGGACCGGTTACATTCAGCGCCGCTTACATTGGTGTTGAAGGCGATGCATTGATTGATCCAGCAGGAACTTTCACCGATGATGCATTCGTCGTAACGCTCAGCGCAAGCTTCTAAACAGTTGCTCAGTCGCAGGAGCGAACGCCCTATCCGCAGATAAGCGGAATAGCGGGACCTCTAAAGAACGCGGGACCAGCGATGGTCCCGCGTTTTTTGCTTAGTCGAGGTTGAAATTCACGGTCGTGACAACGCGTACCTTTTTGTACGGACTATCGGATTTGCCCCAGCCGCCGCCAACACCGTCGCGCGCGTCGATGGAGAAATATCCCTGCGTTGCATCCTTGATTGGTCCGACCCCTGCGCCCGAGTCCTCGGCAAATTGCTGCGCTGAAGCGCGCGCATTCTTGGTCGCCTCGGCCACCATTTCCGGTTTAATGTCATTGAGGCGGGTGAATGTGTAGCTCATCCCGGACCCTTCCTCGAGAAACACGCCGCGGCTAACCAGATCAAATTGCCGGGCCACTGCCTTTTGCGCGCGCGCAATATCATTGGTCCGCAATGAAAGCCGTTGCCTAACGGTGTAGGTTGTCACGCCGCGATTGGTGTAACTGGACACGTTTGCTCCGGTCGGTTGAAGCGCGCTTTCAGGAAAGCCGAGCCCGGCAAAAAATGCCTCGATGGCCTGTGTATCACTGCGTACCTTTCCCTGCGCTTCGCCCAAATCGGTCGCGCTCGCGGAATAGGAAATGGTCCATGTCGCAAGGTCTGCGGTTACATCGCGCTCGGCCAAACCGCGCACAGTTACTGACCGTTCGGCTTCCTTGGCTCTCAACAATCCATCGCCCAGCAGGTATCCGCCCGCGACCATACCAACCGATACAATGGCGGCCGTGCCGAACCAGCGTGTGGTTACAGATCCAAGGTTGCCCTTGCGCGCTGGCGCCGGTGCCTCCATGTCCGCGTGTGTCGTTGAATTATTTCCGGTCATCAAATCCTCCTCATCGCTAAACCTGCGGTGAGTTGTGCATAATAATCGATGAACCGAAATTGAATTGCTGCCAAATGAACGCGAGGAGTCAGCATGACCAAGTATCTTCATTCCATGATCAGGGTCTCTGATCCCGATGCCACGGTGGATTTTTTCAAGCTGATCGGATTGGAGGAGGTGCGCCGGTTTGATGTCGAAGCGGGCCGGTTCACTCTGATCTTTCTCGCTGCGCCGGGGCAGGAGGGCATCGCCGAGGTTGAATTAACCTATAACTGGCCAGCCGAAGATGGCAGCGCGCCAGAGCATTACGATGGTGGCCGCAATTTCGGCCATCTCGCCTACCGCGTCGATAATATCTACGAAACGTGCCAACGGATCGCCGATGCAGGCCATATTATCCATCGCCCGCCGCGTGACGGCCATATGGCGTTCGTGAAATCACCGGACGGGATTTCAATCGAGTTGTTGCAGGACGGCAATCTTGAGCCGCAAGAGCCGTGGGCCAGCATGGAAAACACCGGAAACTGGTAATTCGCCGCGCGGGCCCCTCTGCGCTGTAATAATCAGCGCAAGGGGTCTTCTGGATACGGGTCCAACGGGGCGGTGCCCTGATCGTCGCAATCCTCATCGGGATGCGTGGTCGTAAGCCGCAAGATCACGAAGCCCAGTATCGCAGAGATCCCTGAACCCAGCAGGATGCCGATTTTCGCTTCCTCGACCAGGGTTGGTTGGTCAGGAAACGCCAGTCCGCCGATGAAAATGCTCATTGTGAAACCGATCCCGCAAAGGATCGATACGCCCCAAATCTCGGGCCAACTGGCCCCTTCAGGACGCTTTGCAAAGCCGGTCTTGTCCGCGATCCACACGATTGTGAAGATGCCAAGCTGTTTGCCAACCACCAATCCTGCGGCAACGGCCAAAGGCAGCGCCGCGACAAGCGCCTCTGGACCCATCCCGGCAAGAGAAACACCTGCATTGGCAAAGCCGAATACGGGCACCACAAGATACGCGCTCCAAGGAGCAAGCCCGTGCTCGAGCCGCTCCAGCATCGAATTGCCGTCTTTGCGATGCAACGGGATAGTCAACGCGGCGACCACTCCTGCGATCGTTGCATGGACACCGGAATTGAGCGCGCAATACCACAGCACCACAGCAAGCAGGATATAGGGCCAAAACACCGATACCCGCATCCGGTTGAGCGCAAACATCAGGCCGAATACGATAACCCCTGCGAGCAGCCATTCGGCATAGAGCGACTTTGTATAAAACAGCGCGATGACGACCACGGCGCCAATATCATCGACGATGGCAACCGTAAGCAAAAATAGCCTTAAGGATGCGGGCACACGGCTGCCCAGCAATCCAAGTACACCCATTGCAAAAGCGATATCGGTGGCTGCGGGAATGGCCCAGCCATCGGCGTATGTGCCTCCGCCCGAGATTACCATGTAAACGCCAGCCGGAACCAGCATGCCCGCTGCTGCGGCGAGCATCGGCAAACGCCGCGCTGCCGGATCGGCCAGTTGGCCGGCAACAACCTCGCGTTTAACCTCTAGCCCGACGACAAAAAAGAAAATCGCCATCAATCCATCATTGATCCAATAATGGAGATCCTTGAGTTTTGCGATGGGCGTCCAGGACAGCTCGCCGTAAAACAGTTCACGATATTCGCTTGCATAGGCGGAGTTCGCGGCGAGCATTGCGGCGGCAGCCACAATAATCAGCAAAATCCCTGCAGAGGCATCGCCTACGAACAGCGCGCGGACCGGCGCAAAGATTTTGCGAAGCGGTTTGATGGGGAGAGGATCGATATCTGGCATATTGCGCGCACTCTTTGAGAAAACTTGAACTGGTTGCAAGGCCTATCAGGCCGCGTTAGTCTATTTTTCTCGTGAGGTATGGGGGTCGCCTTGACGCTTTTGAGTTTTGATTTGTGGCAATGGCTGGCTTTGTTCCAGCATGAATTGCTGTTATTTGCAGGCGTGTTTTTCCTGATCGGTGCGGCTGATGATCTGGCCGTCGATCTGGTCTGGATATGGCTTAAGCTGACAGGGAAAGCCGATACTCCTGTGATTGACCGCGCTCGGATGCAGCGCGAACCCTTACACGGGGGCGCTGCGATATTCATTCCGGCATGGGACGAAGCCGAGGTGATCGGCGACACGATCCGGCACGCCCTTTCAAGCTGGCCGCAAAAGGGGCTGCGGCTTTACATCGGCTGTTATCGCAATGATCCGGCCTCGATCACCGCTGCGATGGCCGCCGCTGGGGGCGATGCGCGTCTTCGCATAGTGATTCACGATTGCGCCGGCCCCAGCACCAAAGCCGATTGCCTGAACCGTTTATATGAGGCGATGTGTGACGATGAACGGCGAAGCGGTGAGCGCTTTACCATGACCGTTTTCCACGATGCAGAAGACCTGGTCGATCCTGCTGGCCTCGCACTGCTCGACAGGGCGGTTTGTGCAGGCGCCGATTTTGCTCAACTACCGGTCGAACCCCTCCCGCAAGCGCGCAGCCGGTGGCTTGGGAGCCATTATTGCGAAGAGTTTGCCGAGGCGCATGGCAAGGCGATGGTCGTGCGCAATGCTCTGGGCGCGGGCTTGCCAGCGGCCGGGGTGGGATGTGCCGTATCGCGCGGCGCGCTTGAGCGGTTGTGCCATCAACGCGCCGATCACCGCCCCTTCAACGCGGAATCGCTGACCGAAGATTACGAGCTGGGTCTGGCTGTCGCACAGGCCGGCGGGATCTGCCAGTTTGTAAGAGCCCGCGATCAAGACGGGCTTCTTGTCGCGACACGGGCCTATTTCCCCTCGCGATTGGAGGAGGTGATCCGTCAGAAAACTCGCTGGGTTCACGGGATCGCATTGCAGGGTTGGGACAGGATTGGCTGGGGCGGTAGCGTGATCGAAATGTGGATGAGAGGCCGCGACCGGCGCGGCCCGATGACGGCGCTCGTGTTGCTAATGGGGTATACCCTTCTCGCGCTGACCACATTGGGGTGGACCGCGGCTGCGATGGGATATGGGCAACCTGTGGCGCTGTCACCGCTGCTTGAATGGTTGCTGATTGCCAACTTTATTGCGTTTCTCTGGAGAGCCGGGTTCCGGTTTGGCTTTACAGCGCGGGAATATGGCCCAGCCGAGGGGCTGAGGGCTGTTTTGCGCATCCCTATCACGAATATCGTTGCGATCATGGCCGGAAGAAGGGCGACGTTCGCCTATATCAAAACTTTGTCGGGCAGCGCAGCTGTTTGGGACAAGACCCCGCACAGATCGCACCCGGCATCTCTCGCCAACGCGCGGGCAGGCGCCCAATGACCCACAAAACTTATACATCCCGCAGGGGCAGCCCCTTAATCGTGTTGGGTCTGGTCTTTGCGGTTTGGGCCGGTGGACGGGCGATGACATGGGAAAATCCGTTTCCTATCGCCCTGCCGTTTCCGACCGCACAGACGTTGTTCGCTGACGCGAATAGCCGTCCGGTATCATCAGCGCCCGTCAACAAAGAGAACAAGTTTTCGGTCTTCACAAAGGGCGGTCGATCACAGATCGATGCCCTTCCTGCTCAATTTGCGGCAAGGCCGGGGATGGAAGGCACCGTTAGCGTGCAAACGGATCCCGATATTTCATTCGGCCATCATATGCTGTGGTTGAAAGCCCTAGGTGCAAAATTGCCGCTGGGTGAAACGCCAATGCATGCAACAAAAGCGCCAGAGCAGCTCGCCGGTGTCACTCCTATTGCGCCGCCTATCCAAGGGCGATCGAAGCCTGGCCGATGGAGTTTCGACACATGGGGTTTCTGGCGCGCGGGGTCATCATCGACAGCGATCTCGCAGGGACGCGTTCCGATTTACGGGGCAAGCCAGATTGGTGCCAATTTGCAGTACCGGATTAACCCCTCATCGCTGCGGGATCCGCGGATTTATGCCCGTGCATACCGGGCTATGGTCGACAATGGAGAGAGCGAGCTGGCAGCAGGCGCATCGGCCCGGCCGATCGGCGCGGTTCCGGTGCGCCTCGCCGCAGAATGGCGCGTCACACAGACGCGGTTTTCAACGAACGTCCGCCCAGCAGTTATGGCCATCACTGAATTGCCTCCGCAGAAACTGCCGGCCAATTTCCAATTGGAGGCATATGGCGGGGCAGGATATGTTGGCGGCGAAGGCGCAACGGCGTTTGCCGATGGTCAAGCAGCGGTAACGCGGAAGCTGGTCAATTTCTCTGGTCCTGCCGATACCAATGCCCGCCTTTCATTAGGGGCAGGCGCGTGGGGCGGGGCACAAGAAGGGGCGGCCAGAATGGATGTCGGGCCGACAATGCGGCTTGATCTGACTTTAGGCGAGGTTCCGGCCCGGCTGTCGATTGATTGGCGAGAGCGGGTTGGCGGCGATGCGTCGCCCGGTTCCGGGGTTGCAGCCACTTTGTCGACACGCTTCTGAACAGTCGGATGAAGACGCGCTTGATCCGCGCGGCTTCATGGGGGAACACCGCGCAAGAGCGGCTATCATCAAAGCGCTGCGTGGAGTATCGCTGGCACCATGGACGTCTACCTCCCAATTGCGAATCTCTCGGTGAACGGATTGTTCATCGTGCTGCTTGGCGGGCTGACGGGTATTTTGTCCGGTCTGTTCGGGGTTGGCGGGGGCTTTTTGACGACGCCTTTGCTGATTTTTTACGGCATCCCGCCCACTGTCGCTGCGGCATCCGCAGCAACTCAGGTAACCGGTGCGAGTGTTTCTGGCGTGCTGGCCCATTCGAAACGCAAGGGCGTCGATTATCGTATGGGCGCGGTCATGGTTGGCGGCGGTGTTGTCGGCGCGCTGATCGGTGCTGTCTTTTTCAACATCCTCGAGGCGCTTGGCCAGATCGATGTTGTGATCAATATTCTCTACGTAGTGCTGCTGGGATCAATTGGATCGCTCATGATGCGTGAGGCCCTCACCGCGCTTCGTCCGAGCAAATCGGGCGAGACTGCGCAGCCGCGCAAGCGACGTCACCATCCGCTGGTGGCTGGTTTACCGTTTCGGTGGCGGTTTTACCGTTCGGGTTTGTATATCTCTCCGCTTGCTCCGCTGATTTTGGGAACATTGGTTGGAATTTTGACCATGCTGATGGGGGTCGGCGGGGGTTTCCTGCTGGTACCAGCGATGCTGTATTTGCTTGGGATGAGCGGCAACGTGGTGGTTGGTACGTCGCTGTTCCAGATCCTGTTTGTGACGATGGTAACAACCATGACCCACGCGCTGACCACCAAAGCGGTCGATATTGTCCTTGCCGGTCTGTTGCTGCTCGGATCTGTGCTGGGTGCGCAATTCGGGACGCAAGTTGCAATGAAGGCCAGGCCCGAAGTGCTGCGTTTGGTGCTGGCTGCTATCGTGCTCTTGGTCGCGCTGCGTATGCTTTATGGTCTGGGGGTTCAGCCGGACGAGATTTACACCGTCAGTCCGCTATGATCGAGCGCGCTTTTCGGATTGCATTTTTGGGCCTGGCTGCGTTTTCACTGACGGCCCAGCGCGAGCCTATTCTGGTTCCCGAGGTCAGCCAATCGCGGATTGAGGTGCGCCAGGGTTTTACGGGAGCGGACCTGCTGCTTTACGGCGCAGTGATTGATCCTGTCGGCGGACGGGACGCAGCGCAATACGATATCGTCGTCGTCTTGAAAGGCCCGGCTGAACCAATCCGCTTGCGAGAGAAAGACCGGATCGCGGGTATCTGGATGAATGCCGGAGCGAGCGATTTTCGTTCGGCGCCGGCATTTTTCGCCGTGGCATCCTCCAGACCGGTTGCGGAAATCGTCGATGAGCGCACTGCCGCCATCTATGAACTGGGCACTGAATTTATCCAGCTAAGCCCGAGCGGGGAGATTGAACCCGAAGAACAAGCACGCTTTGCAGCCGGTCTTGTCGAAATGCGCCAGCGTGCAGGGCTGTATAAAGAAGACGAAGACGGCGTCCGGATCAGCGAAGGGGTGCTGTATCAGGCGCGTATTACCCTCCCGTCCAATGTGATCACCGGCCTATACACGGCGGAAACTTTCGCCATTGCCGAAGGCCGCGTTCTGGCCAGTGCCACTGCGGATATCGAAGTGGCAAAAGTCGGCCTCGAAGGCCGCGTTGTGGCCGAAGCCGAACGGAACTCCTTCGTCTATGGTCTTGTCGCAATCCTGCTTTCGCTGGGCATGGGCTGGTTTGCGGGACGGTATTTCAATCGCTCTTAGCGCCGCCGGTACGCGTATCGTTGACGCGATCTTAACCGAGTCCCGATAATCCCCTGACTTTGGAAACACAGCCAGATTGTAATGATCTAGGCGAGCAATCTTGCAGTCAGAGGACCGCCGAACATGAACGATATGGCCAGCCAGAATTTCGACAGCGCGGCGGCAGACGCACGGCCTTCGCCGGATGACGAGATGGATAATGCCCGTATGCCGATTGGTGTCGTGCTGGAAATTTCAGGCGCGGGCTCGCAAATTGCGCTTGATCTCCAGCGTCTCAACGAATGCATGGATGATGATGACCCCTCGATTAAACTGGCAGGTCAGGTCGGCAGCCAGATTAAAATTCGCGTCGGCGATGCATGGTTGCTCGCAAGTGTTCGCGATCAACGCAAGGATCGCCGCAGCGAAAGCGGGATTATCGCACATATCGACTTTCTCGGCGAAGGCAGCGAGGAGAAGCTGACGGGTCGGATCAACGGATTCAAACGCGGTGTGACCCGCTATCCTGTTCCCGGAGCGATGGTATTTCCTGCCAGCACGCCAGATCTTGAACAGATATATGCCAGCGATGGCCGGGCAAACATCACCATTGGCAAGGTCTTCCCGACCCGCGATATTCGGGCCGGTTTGTATATCGATGCGATGCTGGGCAAACACTTCGCGTTGCTCGGTTCGACCGGTACCGGTAAATCCACCAGCGCCTCGTTGATCCTCCACCGCATCTGCGAAGCTGCGCCGAATGGTCATATCGTCATGATTGACCCGCACGGCGAATATTCCGCAGCCTTCCGCACAACCGGCCAAATCCTCGATGTGTCCAATCTTCAGATGCCGTATTGGCTGATGAACTTTGAAGAACACTGCGAAGTGCTTCTCACCAGCGCGGGCAATGAACGCCAGGTCGACATGGATATTCTGGCCAAGTGCCTCTTGCACGCGCGCTCGAAAAACCGGCTGGCGGAAACGATGGGCAAAATCACGGTGGATTCGCCGATTCCCTATCTCCTTTCCGATCTTTCCAACGTCATTCAGGACGAGATGGGCAAGCTCGATAAAGCAACGTCGTCAGCCCCCTACATGCGGATCAAGGGCAAGCTCGATGAGCTGAAGGCCGATCCGCGCTATCAATTCATGTTCTCCGGCATGTTGGTCGGCGACACGATGACAGATTTCATTTCCAAAGTGTTCCGCATGCCCGGCGGGGGTAAACCGATTTCGATTATCGATGTGTCCGGTGTGCCATCCGACATCACTTCGACCGTGGTTGCTGTCCTTTCGCGTCTGGTCTTTGATTTCGCAATCTGGGGCCGCGAAGAGCGCACCCGTCCAATCTTGCTCGTATGCGAAGAAGCGCACCGTTATGTTCCCAACGAGAAAAACGCCGACGGGTCATCGGTTGGCAAAATCCTCAGCCGGATTGCCAAGGAGGGCCGGAAATACGGTATTTCGCTCGGTCTGATTACCCAGCGTCCCTCCGACTTGGCAGAAGGCGTTTTGTCGCAGTGCGGTACGATCATATCGATGCGCCTCAACAACGAACGCGATCAGGCTTTCGTGAAAGCAGCGATGCCCGAAGGCGCGCGCGGTTTCCTCGATTCCATCCCTGCCTTGCGCAACCGCGAATGCATCGTCTGCGGAGAGGGTGTTGCCATCCCGATCCGCGTAAACTTTGACTTCCTCGAAGAACACAAACGCCCTGCTTCCGAAGACCCCAGCTTTGTCGATCTTTGGAGAGAGGACGGCGGAGAAGAGGAGCTGGTCGAACGCGTTGTTCTGCGCTGGCGCTCGCAAGGCTAGGCGGGATTTCTCCGGCTGCTTTTGGCCCAAGATCCTACGTGCCGCGTGTGTCTCCATACAGATGGATATGCATTCGGTCGCTCATCCGGAAACCATGTTCGAGGCACAAACCGCTGAGCCATTTCTCGCGTATGCGCAGCGTCTCGCTATCGGTGCCTTCGGGCATCAGAAAGACGTGGCCCGGTTTGAACCGGTAGGTGCGCTGCAATTCCAGCACTTCGTCGACGTCCTCGGGGCTGGCGATCACGAATTTGAAGAAAGCACGCGGGTCGCAGGCATAGAAATCAAGCCGCTCTGGGATCAGCGCGAGGTCGGCGGCATTACCGCTATGCGAAAGCTTGGGGCTGACATTGTATTGATCGACGCGAATATCGACGTGGCTGGGCGCTTTGGTGGTGCCGTTGGTTTCGATCTCGACTTCGATATCGGGCAGGTGCGCCAGCATATCGGCGAGCGCGCCGCCCTGCATTAACGGCTCTCCGCCCGTAATCACGAGGCGCTTTTGCCCCAAAGCAGCAATCCGCTGCGCCGCATCTTTCGGATCAAGCGACACCTGATTGGCTGTACGGTCGAACGTCACCCCATCGCGGTGCTCGCGATTATCGCCTTCGAAATGCCACGTATAGGCCGTGTCGCACCACGTGCAGGCAAGGTTGCACCGCGACAGGCGGATAAACGCCACCGGCACGCCTGCGCTTGGCCCTTCGCCTTGCAGCGAGGCGAAAATTTCAGGTCCGCCGGTGTCGTCAGTGGCAAGTACTAAAGCCATGGCGGCATTCCTGTGTTGGGAACGCATGACACATTATCCAACATGTCACCCGTTTCATACATGCCCAAAGCTTTGAGAACGCGTGAAAAACTGCGAGTAGGACACAGGTGACAACTTTCCAATTTCGGCGGCATGGCGTCGGCGTTCAACATGGTTGCGCGTTAGCGTGAATGGCACGCGTAGGAAAGGTTGGTGGTCACGGCGCCTCGTTCATTCCGGGAGACTGCCCAACCATGCATTCCGAGGATCCTCGACAGCATGCTCTTTGCCGGATGCGGTCATCGCAGCAAAACCGATATCGTTTTGCGGATCATAAATCGCAAAGGCTTTGTATGGGCCGATACTACCGCTCTGCCAGCTCCATTGCCGCCCCATATGCTCAATATATCTTCCACCCAGAGTATAGCTTTGGTCTGGCGTTGTAATAGTTGTCAAAGCAGCCAGTGACTCAAACGAAAGTCCGCCTTTGTGAGGGAAGCGCAATAGCGCTAACAAATCAGCGGGTGTGGTTGCAGGGCCGCCTGCACACTGCAAGAAGCGCGGAAGATTTTTTGCGGGGTTTTCCGGCTGTTGTCCGCGTGGACCAAGCTGACCGACGAACATGTAGCTATTGCTCATTCCCGCCGGTTTCAAAACGGTATCCTGCAACAGGTCGGCAAAGCTACGCCCGCTGGCATGTTCTAGAACAGCTTGCACGACAACCCAATTGAGCAGGTTGTAAGAGAAGGTCTCATCTGGCGCGCCAATCGTCTCACCAGAAGCGTAGAGATTTGCGGCCTCAATTGCGGTTATTGTAGAGGGCGGGACCGCTGCATCCGTCAGAAACTGTGGTCTCGGTCCGTCGGGCAGGCCCGAGCGGTTGGCGAGCAAATGACGGGTAGTAATTACTGGCGAACCGCCATCGAAATCAGGAAGAATATCGGCAATTGGCTGATCAATATCGAGCAGGCCTTGATCGGATAGTCGCAGGGCCGCCAGCGTACAGGCGAACTTGCCGATTGATCCAATATTGAACGCGGCGTTGGCACGGTCATATCCGACGACCGAGGAATTGAGTGTGCCATCCGATGAAAGAATTGCGCTCACATGCGGAGCGTCTTCTTTGGCGTGAAGCGGCAGGCTTAAAGTCGCAGCTGCCACTCCGGTCAAAATGAGGTTTACGATTGAGCGAACGGTTCGTTTTTTATCCATATCACTTAGCTAGAAGGTCCACAGGTGTTTTACAAGGGTAATACACTTAGCGCCTAAGCCGCCTTTGCATTCATCCGCCCCGCACTCGGATATAACGCAGTCCCCCGTGGTTTCTTGAAAACAGACATTCCGCCGATAACGTTGTCTACCCCAACCGTTTCAGCGCGCCTTCCAGCCGCTCCACTTCGGCTGAATGATGCGCGTGGTCAGCCTTGGCTTTCTCCACCGCTTCGGGCTTGGCGCGTTCGACGAAGTTCGCATTTGAAAGCCGCCCTTCGAGCGATTTGGCTTCCTTTTGCGAAGCGGCGAGCGCTTTTTCCAGACGCGCTTTTTCCTCGGCGATGTCGATGATCCCTTCGAGCGGGACGATGAACACGTCGCTGCCTCCCGATGCCTGCGCCGTTACCTGCATGGCGGGGCCATCGGGCGCTTCGCCGATGGTGACGGGCGTCAGGCGCGCGAGGCGCTCAATCGCGGCGCTGCTGCGCTCGATTGTGCTGGCCGCGAGGGGCGAGGCATTCGGCAGGAACGCGGCGAGTTTCGCGCCGGGCGGAATGCCAAGCTCGTTTTTCGCGCTGCGGACATTGGTGGTGAGGTCGATCACCCAGTCGATCGCGTCGGTTGCTTCCTTGGAAACTTCGGCGCGCGGGTTTGGCCAACTGGCGACGATCAGATCGTAGGAGCGCGTGCCCCCCTGTTCAACCTGCGCGTGCCACAGTTCTTCGGTGATGAACGGCATGAACGGGTGCAGCATGACAAGGATCTGGTCGAGCGCCCAACCGGCGACCTCGCGGGTTTCAACCGCTGGCATCGCGTCCGGGTCTGCGCCTTCGGCAAATACGGGCTTGATCAGTTCCAGATACCAGTCGCAGAATTTGCTCCATGTGAACTGGTAAATGGCATTGGCCGCCGCATCGAAACGCAGATCGGCCATCGCATGTTCAATCTCGGCGCAGACTTGCTGGACTTCGCCGATGATCCATTGGTTCGCGGCGAGCTTGGCTTTGGGCGCGCGCAGCGTGGAGGACGCGCCGATGCCGTTGGACTGGCAGAAACGGGTCGCATTCCACAGCTTGGTCGCGAAATTGCGGTATCCCTCGACACGGCGTTCATCCATCTTGATGTCGCGGCCCTGACTTTCCATCGCGGCCATAAAAAACCGCAGCGCATCCGCGCCATATTGGTCAATCAGGCCGAGCGGATCGACGACATTGCCCTTGGACTTGGACATTTTCGCGCCGTCTGCTGCGCGGACCAGACCGTGCAGATACAGTTTGGGCCACGGGGCCTGTCCCATATTGTACTGACCCATCATCATCATCCGCGCATCCCAGAAAAACAGGATGTCGAAGCCGGAGATCAGCAGGTTGTTGGGGAAGTGTTTCTTGACGAGATCGGTATTGTCCGGCCAGCCGAGCGTGGCAAACGGCCACAGCGCAGAGGAGAACCACGTGTCGAGGACGTCATTGTCCTGCGTTAGCACGGCACCGTCACCGGCCTGCGCCTGAGCGCTTGCCTCGTCCTCGGCGACATAGGCATTGCCGTCCGCATCGAACCACGCGGGAATCCGGTGCCCCCACCACAGCTGACGCGATATGCACCATGGCTGGATGTTTTCCATCCAGTTGAAGAACGTCTTTTCCCATGTCGCAGGGACAATCTCGATCTCGCCGGATTTGACCTGCTGGATCGGTTTGGCGGCGAGCTTTTCCGCATCGACATACCATTGATCGGTCAGCCACGGTTCAATCACCACGCCGCCGCGATCACCGAAAGGCGTTGCGATTTGGCGCGGCTCTGCGTCGTGTTCGACCTCTTCGCCTTTTTTCGTCTTGGCGATGTGCGGGATCAGGTAGCCGTCTGCTTTCAGACGCGCGACCACAGCTTCGCGGGCGCCGTCTTGTCCGTCACGCTTGAAGCGGTGCAGGCCGATAAATTCGTCAGGGACCATGCCGTCAGAAGTCTGACAGACATTGGCATCGCCATCGAGCATGTTGAGCATCTCGCCCGCCGCAAAGCCTGCGCGTTTGCCGACTTCGAAATCGTTGAAATCGTGGCCCGGCGTGATCTTCACCGCGCCGCTGCCCAGTTCGGGGTCGGCGTGTTCGTCCGCCACAATCGGGATGCGGCGGCCCGTAATCGGCAGGACGACATGCTTGCCGACGACGCTGGCATAGCGTTCGTCTGACGGGTGCACCGCGACCGCCATATCGGCCAGCATCGTTTCGGGCCGCGTGGTCGCAACCTCGATATATTCGCGCCCATCTGCCAACGTCACACCGGCCTCTAACGGGTATTTAAAGTGCCAGAAACTGCCTGCGATCGTCTGCGTCTCGACTTCAAGGTCGGAGATCGCGGTTTTCAGTTTCGGGTCCCAGTTTACCAGCCGTTTGTCGCGGTAGATCAGGCCGTCATTGTACAGATCGACAAAGGTTTTCAGGACCGCTTTGGTGAAATGCGGGTCCATCGTGAACTGTTCGCGGCTCCAGTCCATCGAACAGCCCAGCCGGCGCAGCTGATTGGTGATCGTGCCGCCACTTTCGGCTTTCCATTCCCACACTTTATCGACGAATTCTTCGCGCGAATAATTGGTGCGCTTGTCCTGCTTCGCCTCCATCTGGCGTTCGACTACCATCTGCGTGGCAATGCCCGCATGATCGGTGCCGACCACCCATAAAGCATCCTTGCCGCGCATCCGTTCATACCGGATCACGATATCCTGAAGCGTGTTGTCCAGCGCATGGCCGATATGCAGGCTGCCGGTGACATTGGGCGGCGGATTCACAATGGTGAAGGCTTCCGCGTCGGGCCGCTCGGGCCGGAAACCGCCGGTTTCTTCCCAATGTTTGTACCAGCGTTCCTCGATAGAGGCGGGGTTGAATGTGGTGTCGAGTGTCATTCTTTTTCTCGTATGCTGCGCTGTGAAAGCGCCAGATTTTCGTCTCCCTCCAATACAGCGCCAATGGGCGGGCGCAACGGAGAGTTTGATAATTGCCGAACTGGCGGGTTGTTTGCGCTGCGATTTAACCGCATAGCTTACGGCGTTATGGACGCGGCCGCGCAATTCACACTTGATCAAAGGGACGATGGGCGCGCCCTGCTGTCAATCGAAGGGGCGCTGCTCGTCTCCAGCATCGGCGCGCTTGATAATGAATTCAATCGGCTTGATGCCGACATTTCTGTCATCGATATCAGCGGCGTAAATGAAATCGACACAATCGGCGCGTGGGTCATGGTTCGGCTTGCGGATCGTCACGAAGCCGAAATCGTCGGAGCGAATGATCGCGCCGCGCGGCTGCTAAATGCGGTTCAGGATGCAAGCGGCGATGCCGGCGATGGCCCTGTGCGCGACCCGGTGTGGATCCGCGTGCCCAAAGCGATGGGCGAGCTGGTTTTCGATATGCGCGCCGGGATCATCGGGGTAGTCGGGTTTTTGGGCCGCGTGCTGATCGGGATGGGCCGCCTGATCCGCAATCCGAGCCGTTTCCCGCTCAAGGCGACGGTACGCCAGATGGAACTGGTCGGTGTGTCCGCTCTGCCGATTATCGGATTGATGAGCTTTCTGATCGGGATTGTCATCGCGCAGCAAGGCGCGGTGCAGCTGGAACAGTTCGGCGCGGAATCGCTGACCATCAATCTTGTCGGACGGATCACCTTGCGCGAACTTGGCGTCTTGATGACAGCGATCATGGTTGCCGGGCGATCCGGCAGCGCCTTTGCCGCACAATTGGGCACGATGAAGCTCACCGAGGAAGTCGATGCGATGCGCACAATCGGCATTTCCCCCGCAGAACGCCTGGTGATCCCGCGCATTCTCGCCTGCACGTTTATGATGGTGCTGCTCGGCTTTTATTCCTCCGTCGTCGCGATAATCGGGGGCGCTGTGGTCGGGCAGTTTGCGCTCGGCATACCGTTCTTCACGTTTCTCGAACGTATTCAGGAAGTGGTACCGACACATGATATGTGGGTCGGATTGATCAAGGCCCCGGTATTTGGCCTGATTATCGGGCTTGCCGGTTGTTATCACGGCATGAAGGTAGAGGGGAATTCGGAACAGGTCGGCCTGCGCACGACCATGGCGGTGGTTTCTGCCATCTTTGCCGTCATCGTGCTCGATGCGTTTTTCGCGGTGTTCTTTACAGAAATCGGCTGGGGCTGAGCGATGGATGATACGCTTCACCCCCGTTTCAGCGGAAACCCGCCGGTTGTGGTCAAAGGGCTGGTCAACCGGTTCGGCGATTTCACGGTCCATCAAGACCTTTCGCTGGAGGTTCGCGAAGGCGAAATTCTGGGCGTCGTTGGCGGTTCGGGTACCGGCAAATCGGTGTTGATGCGCTCGATCATCGGGCTGCAAACACCCAATGATGGCCATATCTCGGTATTCGGACGCACAATCACCGGAATTGATCCGGATCAGGACCTGGGCGTCAGATGCCGCTGGGGCGTTATGTTCCAAGGCGGCGCGTTGTTCTCAACCTTAACCGTGGGCGAAAATGTCGAAGTGCCTCTCAGGCAGTTTTATCCCGATATTTCGCCTGAACTGCGCAAAGAAATTGCGCGTTATAAAGTGCTTTTGTCGGGCCTGCCCGAAGATGCGATTGCCAAATTCCCTTCGGAATTGTCCGGCGGGATGAAAAAACGTGCCGGTCTGGCCCGCGCGCTCGCGCTTGATCCTGAATTGCTGTTTCTTGATGAGCCAACAGCGGGCCTCGATCCGATTGGCGCGGCTGCTTTTGACCGGCTGACCAGAGAGCTGAAAGAGACGCTGGGCCTCACCGTCTTTCTGATCACGCACGATCTCGATACGCTATATGAAATTTGCGACCGGGTGGCGGTGATCGCGGATAAACAAGTGGTGGCTGTCGGCACGATCCCCGAACTTATCGAAACCGGCCATCCATGGATCGAGGCGTATTTCAACGGACCGCGCGGCCGCGCAGCGCAAAGCTCGCATCAACGCGCGCATCAACGTCAAGATGGCTCGGAATGACAGACTGCCAGATGGATAAGGCGATGGACAGACACGCCTTTGGGCGTTCATAGGGAACCGACATGGAAACAAGAGCTAACCATCTCTGGGTCGGTGCGGTCACGCTGCTATTGCTGGCGGGATTGGCAGCGGCAATTGTCTGGATTGCTGGCCTCGGAAAAGGTCAGCAGAACGAATACGACATCTTCTATGCCCAATCTGTCTCCGGCCTCGCGAATGGCAGCCAGGTGGCTTATGCCGGTGTGCCCGTGGGTCAGGTGACAGAGATTGCGCTGTCCGATGATAACCCTGAATTCGTCCGCGTTCGCGTGCGCGTGAAAGAAGACGTCCCTATTCTGGTGGGCACCACCGCCACCATTCAGGCGAGTTTTACCGGCGTATCCAGCATCCTGCTTGATGGCGCGCGCGGCGGGGCTCCTGCGATTACGTGTGAAACGACCGCTTGCCCCGAAGGCGCGCCGGTTATTCCGCCGAAAGATGGCGGCATCAATGCGCTGCTTAACAACGCGCCGCTGCTGCTGGAGCGGCTGGCGACCCTGACAGAAAATCTGAACATTCTGCTCGGCCCTGAAAATCAACAGCAGCTTGCCGGGATTTTGCGCAATTCCAATGATCTGACGCAGCAGCTGGCGCGCACCGCGCCGCAGCTTGAAGGCACGTTTGCAGAACTTGAGACCGCTTTGAAAGAAGCGGGAGAGGCGCTGAATGCGTTTGAAAAAGCGACTGCGACGACTGATGAGCTGCTGAACAAGGAAGGCCCGGCTTTGGCAGAGGAGCTGCGCGGAACCTTGCGTTCGGCCAATCTGGCGGCCGCGTCTCTTTCGGCCACGTTGGAAGACACTCGCCCTGCCGCACGGCAATTGCGCGAAACCACTTTGCCAACCGCAGAAGCGACATTGCAGGATCTGCGCGTGACCAGCCGCGCTTTGCGCGCGCTGACGGAGAAACTCGACAACCAAGGCGTCGGCGCGCTGGTGCAGGGCCAATCGCTGCCCGATTATGAGCCATAAGGATATGCGTATGCCCACCCGGACCCCACTGGCTTCCCTGCGTATCGGCGTGATCGCGGCTGCGGCATTTGCCGTGGCGGGCTGTGTCAGTTTTGAAACCGAATTGCCGACCAGCCTGCTGACTTTGCAATCGACAAATTCTGCGCCTGCGGGTTCCGGCGCGCAGGCTGGCGATGAAGACAGCGAAGGCGCGATTGCCGTGTTGACGCCGGAGACACCGGCCAAACTGGACGTTGTGCGCATTCCGGTGACTGTCAGCTCGACAGAGATCGCCTATTTGCAAGACGCGGTCTGGGTGGAAAAGCCTGCGCGCTTGTTCCGCCGGCTGCTGGGTGAGGCACTGCGCACGCGCAGCACGGCTTTGATCATCGACAGCGATGATACCCCGACCCTCGCCGCCAGGACGGTGCGCGGCACGTTGTTCGATATGGGTTATGATGCGGGCACGTCCTCTGTGATCGTGCGGTACGAAGCGATTGTGGCCGATGCCGATGGTAAGGCTGTGTCTCGCCGGTTCGAAGCGGTGGAGGATAATGTTCTGCCAGAGGCAGCATCAGTCGGTCCGGCGCTTAACCGGGCGGCCAATTCGGTTGCCGATGACGTTGCCGAATGGATCGTCGGCGAAGATTAAGCGCGGACAGCGCGGACAAAGCTCCACGCTGTCAGGAAATCATTCTGGCGCTTGGCGCGGCGGTGTTCCGCCTCGAGATCGCGGCCCCATAAATCCGCCTGCCATTCTTCTTCCAGACTGGCCGCCTGCCACAGCGCAATTGCGTCTGGCTCTTCGTCGCGTTCCAACGCCGAAAGCGCGATAATCAAGGACGCGGCAAGCGATGTCTTTGTCTCGATCCCGGCAAGCTCGAAATTGCTAAAAGCGCATAGCCGTTCGCGCAATTTGGCGAGTGCGTCTTCGCTTTGCGGTTTGTGAATGATCCCGCTGATCCGGGTGAGGGTGATGCCTTCGCGCTGTTCAAACGCGCTAACCAATGGCTCCCACACCTGCTGTTGCCGGGCATACAGCGCGTCTTCGGGATCGCCCCGGTACAGCAAAGTGTCGGTATCGCCATAGGTCACAATCTTGTCCGCATGGCCGGCGATATCGCTGCTGACGACATCAATCGCATAATCGGTCATATCGCGCAGCTGGAATTTCGCCGGATCGAGTTTTTCGCCCTGGCTATCCCATTCCTGCGCGAGTGCTTTTGCCAAGGTTTGGCTTGGTACGATCTGCGGTGATCCCTTGACCGTCTTAAGCCCGCGCCCGTCCAGTGTTACCTGCCAGCCTGTTTCGGTTTGCAGCATGTCCACTGCATCATAGAACCGCTTCACTGTGCGTCGTCTCCGGCTGATGATTTCCATTTTCGCGCCAGCGCGCGCGGGCCGAAATAAAATGCCAGCAATCCGCCCACGGCCAGCGCCACACCTAACGGGTAGGGCAGGTCGATCACCGACCGCGCAATCGCAAGGCCAACGATCAGCGCGCCGAGCGAACCGATCCGCACCGCATTCATGATCATAAATCGTTGGCGGGCGATCGCTTCATCGGTGCCGATTGGTGCGTTCATCGGGCCTGATCCAATGCCGCGCGCAGCTCTGCCATCGTATCAACCACCTGTTCCGCACCGGATTCCAGCAATTCCTGTGGCGGATGATAGCCCCATGATACGCCAAGCGAGCGAACGCCAGCGGCGCGGCCCATATGCATATCAAAACTGGTGTCACCGATCATCACCGCCTCAGATGGCTGAGCGCCCGCTTCGAACAAAGCAGCCTCCAGCATGGCGGGATGCGGTTTGGAAGGGTGGCGGTCTGCCGTTTGCAACGAAACGAAGAGATCGGTGAGGTTGTGCCCGGCCAGGCAAGCGACAAGGCCGCGATCCGATTTGCCGGTGGCCACAGCCAGGCTCCATCCATCGGCGTGCAGTGAATGCAGCAAATCGGCCATGCCATCGTAAAGCGGTTCGTCCAGCAAGCCTTCTTCGCGGCGCGCGCGAAAACTGGATTTATAGAATTCGGTGACATCGCGGGCCTGCTTGTCGGCCAGACCCGGCGCCAATTCGCGCACTGCAACACCCAGGCTCAATCCGACCATCCGGCGCACTGCGTTGGGATCGGGCGGGGTCAGACCGGCTCGGGTGAATGCGCGTTCCATCGACCAACAGACATCGGCCTGTCCATCCACCAGCGTTCCGTCGCAATCAAAGACAGCCAGCCGCATCGTCATTTCTTGCGGCGATCCGGACGCGGTTTGCCCTTGCCTTTGCCTTTTGATTCGGCCTTGGCCTTTTTCTTGGCGGTTTCGGCCGAAATGGTACGTCCGCGCCGCTCTCCGCGGCGGTCCTTGCGATATTGTTTCGCATGGCGGCGCGCGGCCTGTTTCTTTTCAGCCGGAGTGCGCTCTGGCGCTTCATCGCGAACGGGGGAGGCATCGGAAAGATTTTCATCAAAGCCGAGCGCTTCCATGCTGGCTGCAAAATGTTCGGGCAATTCGGCGGTTACATCCAATTTGCCGCCGCCTGTTTGCCCGCCCGCGCTTTTGTTATCAGGCTGGGAGATGATCAGACGCCGCGCGTGCAGGTGCATTTTGCGGCTGATCGCTCCGGTAAGGAAAGCATCCTGCCCGCCATATTTACCATCGCCAACAATGGGGTGGCCGATGGCCGCCATATGGACGCGCAATTGGTGCGTACGGCCGGTGAGCGGTTCAAGCTCTACCCATGCGGCGCGCATTCCGGCGCGTTCAACAACGCGGTAACGCGTTTTTGCCATCGCGCCGTTTTCTTCATCGACATGCATTTTCTCACCGCCGGTGCCCGGCTGTTTGGCGAGCGGCGCGTCGATCGTGCCTTCGCGGACATCGGGAACACCGACGATCAGCGCCCAGTAAATCTTGCGCGCGCTGCGCCCTGCGAACCGGCGGGAAAAACTGGCGGCGCTGCCGGGTGTGCGCGCAATCAGAAGCACGCCCGATGTGTCTTTATCCAGCCGGTGGACCAGCCGCGGGCGCGGCGTGTCTTCGTCCGTCACAAATGCATCAAGCAGACCGTCAACATGTTTGGTCATCTTGCTGCCGCCCTGCGTCGCAAGGCCCGGAGGTTTGTTGAGCACGATCGCGCTCGGCGTTTCGCGGATGACCATGGCGTGGGCCTGTGCTACCTCTTCATCGGTCAATTCGCGTTTCGGACGCGGGGCTTTATGCTTTGCCTCGCCGCCCGGCGGGACCCGCAATGTCTGACCCGCTTCGAGCCTGTCTTCGGGTTTTGCGCGCTTGCCATCCACGCGGACCTGTCCGGTGCGCGCCCATTTGGACACGGTCGCAAAACCGATCTGCGGCAGATTGCGTTTGAACCACCGGTCCAGACGGATGCCGTCATCATCCTGCGTTACCGTAAACTGGCGGACCTGATCGCTTGTGTCTGTTTTGTGTGTTTGGGGGCCGCTCATACTCAGTCTTTCATTACTACCAGGCCGAGATACAGCGCCGCGACCCCGGCGATCACCGATGCGGCGATAAACAATGCGGCCATGCCCAACGCGCCGCGTTGGATCATCAATATGATTTCAAGGCTGAACGCGCTGAAAGTGGTGAACCCGCCCAGCAATCCGACCGCGAATAGCAGCCGCTGGGTTTCGGTGCCGCCGCCATGCGACGCGAACCAGCCGAACACCAATCCCATGGCAAGGCTGCCCAATGTGTTAATCCCGAGAATCGCCCAAGGATAGCTGCCTTCGCCCATTACAGAGGTAAGCGACCGCCCCAGAAAATAGCGCGCGACCGATCCCGTCGCACCGCCTAGCGCGACAAAAAGGGCTGCTGCCATGGAAGAGACCGCCGGGGTTGCCATGGCACAGCTCTTTAGCGGCGCAGGCGCGCCCTGCATAGCGTAGTGCGCGCTTCCAGGCCGATTTGAGCTATTGAATACCTTGCCAATTTACGAGCCGGCCGCTATACGGACACCAACTGCAGCGCGTTCCGGAGCCTTAAATGGCGGGAAACGCGCCGTTTTTAGCGTCAAATTTACGCGTTTGCCCCGCGAATCATGAGCGGGCTTTCGTGCTTTTGGAATGAGGTAATAGTCGTTTATGCAAATCATGGTTCGCGATAACAATGTCGATCAGGCTCTCCGCGCTCTTAAAAAGAAGCTGCAGCGCGAAGGTGTTTATCGCGAAATGAAGCTGCGTCGTCATTACGAAAAGCCCAGCGAAAAGCGCGCCCGTGAAAAGGCAGCAGCTGTTCGTCGCGCTCGTAAACTCGAGCGCAAGCGCATGGAGCGTGACGGCATCAAGTAATATGCCGGTATTCAGGCGCAAATCCGCTTGAATACACCAACATGATAAGCCATCAGGGCGCGGTATCCATTCCGCGCCCTTTTGCTATCAAAAATCGGCACTTTTTAACGGTATCGGCAAATCGCCGCGCATTCGATCAGGGATCAACAATGACCGAGATTACCCGAGTTCCAATCCAGCCTGTCGCCAAAGGCTCGCTTACCAAGCTGTGGCTTGGCGTAGTTGTTGCCATTCTGATCGGTGCCGGCCTTGCGTGGAGCGCCATGCCCAAGGGTGCGAATATCGAAACCCTCGTCGCGGGTGAGGGCGATACCCCAAGCGTCGGCGATGTCGCGTTTGTGAAATACACCGGCAAGCTCGCTTCAAACGGTGAAGTTTTCGACGAATCGCAGGATATACCGCTTCCGGTCCAGGGCTTGTTCCCCGAAGGCACGCCATTCCCGATTGAAGAAGGCGCGACCATCGATGGTTTCTTCAACAGCCTGCAGGAAATGCAGAAGGGCGGCAAATACGAAGTCTATATCCCCGCCGATCAGGCTTACGGTGCAGAGCCGCCTCCCGGCGCGCCGATCCCGCCCAATGCCGATTTGATTTTCGAGATCGAGCTGGTTGATTTCATGACGAAGGATACGTTTGATCGTAACCTGCAAATCCTGCAGCAAACAATGCAGCAACAACAGGGTGCCGGCGGGCCTGGCGCGCCTCCAGCCGCACCGCCAATTCCGGCCGAATAATCGAAAGCTGAGACTATGTCGGTAGACAAACAGACAGTTGCCAAAATTGCGAGCCTTGCCCGGATCAAGATGGGCGATGACGAGCTCGAAAAAATGGTGCCAGAGCTGAACAACATCCTTCAATGGGTCGAACAGCTTGGCGAAGTGAATGTGGACGGGGTGGAGCCGATGAGCGCGGTCATTCCCAATACGCTGCGCCTGCGCGAAGATGTGATAGACGCCGATCCGAAAACCGCCGGTGGCAGGCGCGATGATGTGCTTGCCAATGCACCCGCCGCTGAACACGGATTTTTCGGCGTCCCCAAAGTGATCGAATAGGCCGAAGGTAATCGAATATTATGACTGACCTGACCTCTCTCGGTGTCAAAGCCATTCGTGATGGCGTGCGCAGCGGCGATTTTACCGCGCGCGAAGTGGCCGAAAGTTTTAATGATGCCGTGGCTGGTGCCGCTGCGCTCAATGCCTTTATCGTCACCACCCCCGATCATGCGCTGGCCGCGGCAGACGCCGCTGATAAAGCGCGCGCCGATGGCAAGGATCTGGGCCCGATGGCCGGTGTGCCAATCGGCATGAAGGATTTGTTTGCAACCCACGGCGTGCAAACCACCGCTGCGAGCCACATCCTCGAAGGGTTCACGCCGCATTATGAAAGCACCGTCTCACAAAAGCTGTGGGATGCCGGTGCAGGGATGCTGGGCAAACTCAACCTTGATCAGTTCGCGATGGGTTCCTCGAACGAGACGAGCTTTTTCGGCAATGTTTCCTCGCCATGGCGTAAACAGGGCAGCAATGCCGCGATGAGCCCCGGTGGTTCATCGGGCGGATCATCCAGCGCGGTCGCCGCGCGGATTGCGCCTGCTGCGACCGGCACAGACACCGGCGGTTCCATCCGTCAGCCTGCCGCCTTTGCCGGTATCTCCGGGATCAAGCCGACCTATGGCCGCTGTTCGCGTTGGGGTGTGGTGGCGTTTGCTTCCTCGCTCGATCAGGCGGGGCCAATGGCGCGCTCGGTCGAGGATTGCGCGATCATGCTGGGCGCGATGGCGGGATTCGATCCCAAAGACGCGACCAGCCTGGAAATGGATGTGCCCGATTGGGAGGCGGCGCTCTCGTCAGACCTCAAAGGCAAGAAAGTCGGAATTCCCAAGGAATACCGGATGGAAGGCACCGATCAGGCGATCCTCGATAGCTGGGAACAGGGTAAGGCGTGGCTGAAGGATGCTGGCGCGCAGATCGTCGATATCTCGCTGCCGCACACCAAATACGCGCTGCCAGCCTATTATATTATCGCTCCGGCAGAAGCATCGTCCAACCTCGCGCGCTATGATGGTGTGCGGTACGGTTTGCGCGACCTACCCGAGGGTGCTGGACTGCAGGATATGTATGCCGCAACCCGCGCCGAAGGATTTGGTGACGAGGTGAAGCGCCGCATTCTCATCGGCACTTATGTGCTCTCGGCCGGGTTCTACGATGCGTATTATACGCAGGCGCAAAAAGTCCGCACGCTGGTGGCGCGCGATTTCGAAAATGCCTGGAATGAGTGCGATGTGATCCTTGCGCCAACCACCCCGACGGCGTCTTTCCCGCTGGGATCGCTCGATGCCGATCCGCTGACGATGTATCTCAACGATGTGTTCGCTGTACCGGCCTCGCTCGCGGGTCTTCCTGCGATGAGCGTGCCTGCGACGATGAATGAAGATGGTCTGCCGCTTGGCCTGCAATTGGTGGGTAAGCCGTTTGACGAGCAGACTGTCCTCGATGCGGGATTGGCGATTCAGCAGCGCAGCGGATTTGCGCATGCTCCTGCGAAATGGTGGTAGGCAAAGCCAGCTTACAGAGTAAGGCGCGGGCCGCTCTCGGGCGATTTCCGAACCTGTATATCGCGGTTCAGCGCCTGCGTTATCGCAACCCGTTTGGAGAGCCGAACAAAGCGAGCCTCAGGCGGCTGTTATGCGATGAAACCGAAATCGTGATCGAAGGGTTTCCGCGCTCTGCCAACAGCTGGACCGTGCGGGTGTTTCGGCACTGGCAAGGCCGCCGGATACGCATCGCGGAACACCAACATTCCGAAGCCCAAATCCTTGCGGGATGCCGCCGGGGCCTTCCGGTGATCGTTTTGATCCGCAAACCACAGGATTCCATCAGAAGCTGGGATCAGTATGATCCAGCTTTGGATTTGGGGTGGGCGCTGCGCCGGTGGATTGCGTTTTACAGCGCAGTCGAAAAAGTCGCAGATCAGGTGGTTATCGCCACGTTCGAACAAGCGACCGAAGAATTTGGATCGGTGGTACAGCAGGCCAATGCAAAGTTCTCCACCCGCTTCCTTTACGGTGAGATCACCGACAAGCTGCGTGAAGCGGTGACGAGCAAAATGGCCGTCACGGCGCGTCCGGACCCAGAGCGGCGCGAGCACTTGCAGGATGTGACGGATCGGCTTGATCCGGCAAAATTGTTGTGCGCCAATGCGCTGTACGAACGGCTGGCTGCAAGATCGCAGAACCGCGATAAAGCCGCAGCGGCCAAACAGGGGAAACAGGCCTGATCATGGTTTATGCCGCCCATTCCATCGCCGGGAAAAGCGGGTTCAGCCGCGCAAAGCGGAAATGGTGGTAGGATCAAACCCGACCTCCGGTTGGTCACCAGATCAACAGCGGTTTACCGCGCTTGATTCATGGCGCGGGATCGCAGCACTGGCCGTGGCATGGGGGCATATCGAAGGTCCGGCCTGGTTTCTGAACAATGTGTTTCACCAGCGCACCGGATTGGCGGTTGATTTCTTCTTCGTCCTTTCGGGCTTTGTGATCGCGGCCAGTTATGGCGAGCGGCTGCGCAAAGGCTTCTCGATCGTAACATTCATGTTTCTGCGGCTGGCGCGGCTTTGGCCATTGCATGTCACCGTGGTTGCGATGTTCGTCGCGCTTGAATTGGTCTTTCTGGCGCTTGGTGATCTTGGCTTTCTCAGCGGGCGGGAGCCATTCGGCAAATCTCGCGAATTAAGCTCGCTGCCTTCGACTATCCTGTTGTTGCAAGCCTACACCCATCCGCAAGAGCACCCGTGGAGCACTGCGTCGTGGTCTATTTCTGTCGAAGTCGGCTTGTATCTTCTGGCGGCAGTCCTGTTCGCATTTGCCAAGCGCGCCGGTTGGGCGTTTGGCCTTGGGATTGCGGGTCTTGCCGGGGCCGCCATGATCATGCGGATCGGGTTTGAATGGATCGACATCCTGCGCGGTCTGTTGGGTTTTGGTGCGGGGCTTGCGCTTTATGAAGCGTGGAAAATTATCCGCCGCCGTCCGCCAACAGTGATGGTGGCAACCATTTTGGAAGTGGCCGTAATTCTGGGCATGGTGCTTGCCATTGCCGATAAGGTCAAACGCCCGGAGATGGTGGTGATTTTCGCCGCATTGATCCTGATTTTCGCGTTTGATCGTGGGGCGGTGAGCAAGATGTTGTCGGCGAGGCTATTCGTGCTGCTGGGGGCGATGAGTTATTCGATATACCTTATCCATGGGATGGTGATCGGACGGGCATTTGATGTTCTGGGTCTGGTTCAGAGCCGGATTGGCGTGCGACTGGTTGAAAGCGGCCTTGGCGGGGCCGACGAAGTGGTTGCGCCGGGGTGGCCAAGCGCGGTCATTGTCATCACGATGCTGGTATCTTCGATCCTCGCGGCAAGCATTACGTGGCGATTTATCGAAGAGCCCGCGCGGCGATGGTCAAAGCGTAAAGCTGCAGGCTGGAGCTGATGATGTTGACGGAATCGACCTCTGCCATAACCTCAGCGATTGAACCGCGCGCAGGGCGGGGCTAAACGGCTTAGAACTATGGTATTCGCAACAATCTTTATGGTCGCATTCGTGCTTTTGGGCGGGGTCGTCTTATATCTTTCAAGGACGATCGATCACGGCGAAGCGCGATTTGATGCCAGCGGCAAGCAGGTGAAGGATGAACAGGCGCCCAAAGGCCCTGCAACCCCGGCCAGCAGGCTCGATACAAACAACACAGGCAATGACCCGGACCGGGCAGGTGACACAGACAATGAGTAATTATCGCATTCAGGGACAGACCGGGGATTGGGAGGTCGTAATCGGCCTTGAGGTTCACGCGCAGGTTACCAGCAAATCCAAACTGTTCAGCGGAGCCTCAACCGAATTTGGCGCGGAGCCGAACAGTCAGGTCAGTCTCGTCGATGCAGCAATGCCGGGAATGCTTCCTGTCCCCAATGCGGAATGTATCCGTCAGGCCGTGCGGACCGGCATGGCGATCGAGGCCGAGATCCACAAATGGAGCCGGTTCGACCGCAAGAATTATTTCTATGCCGATCTTCCTCAGGGTTATCAGATCAGCCAGCTTTACCACCCGATCGTGGGTGAAGGGCAGCTGTTGGTCGAAGCTGATGAGAAAACCGGTATTCCCGCAGACAAGATTATCGGGATTGAACGGATTCACATAGAGCAAGACGCCGGCAAGCTGATGCATGACCAGCATCCGACCATGTCTTACGTTGATCTCAATCGCAGCGGCGTTGCGCTGATGGAAATCGTGTCCAAGCCGGACATGACCTCGCCCGCCGAAGCAGGGGCCTATGTCCGCAAATTGCGCAGCATCCTGCGCTATGTCGGATCGTGCGACGGCAATATGGAAGAAGGCTCCATGCGGGCCGACGTGAACGTATCCGTGCGTAAGGTTGGCGATACCGAACTTGGCACACGGACCGAAACCAAGAATGTCAATTCGGTGCGGTTCGTGATGCAGGTCATCGAATATGAGGCGAACCGTCAGGTTGATGTCCTCGAAAGCGGCGGCAAAATCGATCAGGAAACGCGCCTGTTTGATGTCGCGACCGGCACAACGCGGACCATGCGCAGCAAAGAAGACGCGCATGATTACCGGTACTTCCCCGATCCCGATCTGCTGCCCGTGGTGCTGGAGGATGATTTCCTCGAAGATTGCCGCGCAAGTCTGCCTGAACTGCCCGATGCAAAGCGCACCCGTTATGAAAGCGAACTGGGCCTGACGCCGTACAATGCGCGTGAGCTGACCGCCGAGGTTGAAACTTTTGCGCGGTTTGAAACGCTGCTTGCGGAAACCGCGAACCGGATTGGCAAATCCGAATCCAAGGTTGCAACGCCGGTTGCAAACTGGGCGCTTTCGGTTGCGCCGGGTGTGATCAAATCACTGGGCGATGAAGCCAATCTGGAACATGCCACCGCGCAGGCGCAGGCGAGCATTCTGGCGATGCAGGACAAAGGCGAGATTTCGGGCGGACAAGCCAAGGAAATCTATGAAATCGTGCTGAAAACCGGTCGATCTCCGGATGAAGTCGCCGATACCGAGGGGCTGAAACAGGTCAGCGACACAGGCGCGATTGAAACCGCGATTGACGAAATCCTTGCCAACAATACGGACAAGGTCGAACAATATCGCGGTGGTAAGGATAAGCTGTTCGGGTTCTTCGTCGGACAAACGATGAAAGCGATGCAGGGCAAAGCCAATCCGGCCGTTGTGAACCAGATTTTGAAAGACAAGCTGGGTTAACCAGCCGCGCTGCGCCGATATCTCATGGTGGAGAGGGATGTGAGGAAGCTCGGATTGATCTTGGTAGGTTTTTCAGCGGCGATGCTATCAACCTCGCTTGCTGCGCAAGATACGCCTGATCCATTGCCGTCTCAGCCTCCGGCGATCCCGGATCTGTCTTCCCCGGAAAACGAGCTTGGCGATGAACGCAAATATATCGTGTTTCATAAAGAGGGTATCTCTTATGAGCGGGCGCTGTCTGATGTGAAAGAATGCGCGGCGCATTCGGGACGACTGGTCCAGCGCAAGGCGGATACATTCATTCCGTGGGGCAGGGATGAAACGGGCCGGGCCGTAACCTATGATGGCGGTCAATTCGGCTTGGTCGGCTTTGCTATCGCTTCGATTATTGATGGTCCGATTGAACGGTCGATCCGGCAATCCATCATGATCCGCTGTATGACGCCGCGCGGATATGTGCGGTACCGCGCAAACAAGGATCAATGGCAGGATCTGTTCGAAAACGGCGAAAACGGCAGCGAAATTCTGGCCGCGATCGCATCTGGACCAGTTCCGCCAACGCCAAAGGCTAACCCATGATTGCGCGCATGATATTCGCGGCAATGCTCGCTGCTGTTCTGCCCTTCGCATCGCCCTCGGCTGTTTTGGCCAAGGATGAATCCGGCTTTGTGCAATTGCGCAAAGAGGAACCTGTCGAGATCGCTGCGGACAGGGCATATTTCCTGATGCGCGTGCCCGAAGCCGCCAATTCTATCTTCTTCCTGCGCGTGCCAAGCGATGAAGAATTGCAGTCATACGAGGCAGCAAAACGCGCCGAGTATGATCGAAAATCGCGCAAGATGCCGTACGAAGAATTCGTGTTCGATTGGGAAGATGTAACCAATCTTTATGAGGTCCGGCCAAAGCGGCAATATGTCGAATTGCAACCCGAAATGCGCGTGCAAATCGTCGCCGCGCCGCCCGGTGACTATGTTGTGTACGGGCTCGGCTACAACGGTTTTCTCTATCAATGCAATTGCATGGGCAGCGTCGGTTTCTCGGCAAAGGCCGGACAGGTCACCGATCTTGGTACTTTTCTGATTTCGAATGCATGGGACCCGTCGCCCTTTCCTGAACTGAACGCGGAAAGCGATCTGGGCCGTGTTGCGCGGATGGATTTCGGGATGTTTGCGTTCGGGATAAAGGCGGCGGAACCGCAAGACTTCATTCCCCCTCAATTGTCCGGTTCAAGCCTCACGCCGGCGGCTTATAAAGCGATTGGACCGTGGGTGGACCGCAGGCGCGTTTTTGCCAATCGTCTGGCTACTATGCCGGGGGTACTGGAATACCGCGAAGGCATCCCGTTTGACCCGGTTACTGCGCAGGAACTGCGTTTGTCTCTGGACGATTGACGCTGCACATTACAGCAGCGCCGCCGACTATCTGCCGGCCTTGCCATTGGTTTGAAATGTCGCGCAAATACAATCGCATCCTCAGGTCTGAGGGTAATTAATCGGGGATGTAAATCGGGAGGGGTTTCATATGAAGTATAAATGGGCAGCGCTTGTCGGCGCGCCATTGCTCGCGCTCGCATCGGCAGCGCCTTCAGCGGCACAGACGAATGAAATGACGGACAAGGATTGGCGCGAATGGCAGCCTGATCCGGCGGAATTATCGATGCCGGTGCTCGATTTTGAACCGGACGACAATGACGTCGCAAACTACAAGAAATACTATTATTTCAATCGCAGCGAAACGAGCTTTGAAGAGGCGCTGAGCGATCTGCGTTTTTGCGATGAGCTGGCGCGCGGTCTGGCGACCCAGAATTATTACTCCAATGCGGGCACGTCGGCGATTTATGGCGTTGGCGGTGTGATTGGCGGCGCGATCGGCGGCGCCATGGCGCAGGCGATCTATGGCTCGGCTGAAAAGCGTGCAAAGCGCCGCGTGAATATGCGCCGCTGTATGCATTTCAAAGGCTACGCCCGGCACGGCCTTGCCAAGGATCTCTGGCAAGAATTCAACTTTGAAGAAGGCAATTCGAGCGTCGAAGAAAAAGAACGCCAGAACATGCTCGCGGTTCAGGCGCTTGTCGCGTCGAGCGATCTTCCAGCAACGGAGAATGTCGGGCTATGAACATCGCGAAATGTACCCTTGCTGCGGCCACCGCCGCCCTGATCGCCACCGGGTCGCCGGCGCTTGCCGATGATGATCTGCCGGAAATCGAATTTGAAACCCAGATTGTTAAAGACCGCGAAGATGTCGTCCTGGATCCAGCAAAAGCGTATATCCTGCTGCAATCGCCGGTCGCCATTCCGGCAACCTTTTTCAAGGTGCCAACCGATGAGGAGCGCGAGATTGTCTCCAATGAGCGCGCCGCTGCGCTGACAAAGGCGCACGAGAAATGGGTCAAGGAACAGGCGGGTTATGAACGGCATCTCGCCACGGCCCAAAAGAGGAACGAGCAGCCGACCCGCACAAAACCGATTGAGCCTACGGAAGAGAATTTCTCTTGGATCCCGCCGGAGCAACAGATGATGTTCTCCATCGGGCCGCTTAACCGGTTTGAAAAAGGCGAAGGCCTGTCTTTGTATCTGCAGGAAGTGCCAGCGGGCGAATATGTCTATTATGGCACAACCAATCTGGGCTTGGGTGCCTGTGCCTGCATGGGCACTGTAAAGTTCGAAGCGAAGCCCGGCACGATCACGGCTTTGCGCTATGACGGTGTGTGGCTGGACAAGAATGGTGACCCCATCGGCCGCGGCAAGATCCCTGATGGCGTTGATACCAATGATGCGTTGGTCCGGGTCGCGATGATCATTGAAAAGGTCGATGATGCCGCATTCGATCCGCGTCTACCGCGCGATTGGATCCGCGATGCCGATCTGGTGCCGATGCCATTTGTGCCAAACTGGCTGGGGGCAGAGATCAACCGCATCGCTCCGATTCCGGGCGTCCTGCGCTATGAACGTGACGAGATGATCGATGTTCAGGCAGAGCTGGCGCGCGAGCAGGCCGAAGCTGATCGGCTGGCAGCAGAGGCTGCTGAGGCAGAGGCGCGGGCGAAAGCCGATGCAGCCGCCGCCGCAGCCGAGGCTGAGCAGGCCGAAACAGAGGCAGAGGCCGCGACCGAAGGATAAACGCACAGACAAGGCATATTGTGCAAACACAAAGGGCCGCCGGAGCGATATGCTCCGGCGGCCCTTTTGGTATTGGCAAAAGCGGTGAGGGCTTAAGCGGTTTTGGTGCCGGTTACCGGCATTGCACCGAATGCGCCTGCATTGACGTTACCCGCCAGCGTGTCGCCTTCGATGGTTGCTTCGCAATCGAGCGTCATTGGCATTGGAACAGTCATGTTCATTTTCCAGGTGAGGGTGTTGCCATCAACCTTGCCATCTTCGACGTCCATTGCGCCCATGCCGCCGGCCATGTTGCCGCTGAAAGTGCCATCGCCGTTATCGACGACAGTGAAAGTACCGCTTTGATCGCCCATCGGGCTTTTGACGGTGGTGGTGTAAGTACCTGAAAGTGACATCGTATTCTCCTTGCGTGTCAGGCCGTTTAACCGGCCTTGATTGACCAATCGGGTCAGAGGTTTTGCGAGCGTGGCTGACCGTTGCGGCCAAAAAACTCAGGGTGTTTGTTTACACGTGTGTCAGTTGTGTTCAACCGGATTCCGGCCATCTCAGATCACTGAAAAGAAAGGGCGGGACCGCACCGAATGCGATCCCGCCCTTTGAAATTCACGAAACCCAAAGGGGCCGTAGCGTTACTCGCCCGTGTCAGGCTCGCGCACTTCGAGTGGCAGGCCCAGCTCTTCGAGCTGGCTTTGTACTTTGCTGGCATCGCCAACGACGACCCAAACGAAGTTTTCCACTTTCAAAGCTTCACGAGCAGCCGCATCGAGGCTTTCCGCGGTCTGGCCCTGATACTTGGCAACCAGCGTCTCGTAATAGTCATCCGGACGGTTGTAGAGCGCATTGCTCTGCATTGCGCTAAGCACGGCGGGCGATGTTTCAAACCGGCCCGGCAGCTCGCCAACCTCGGCAGCGACATTGCGCTCCAATTCAGCCGCAGTCACACCGTTGCTGGTCAGGAACTCGGCCGTCTCGCGGATCATCTCGGCCACACTGTCTCCGGTACGGTCCGCCTGAACCCCGCCGGAAATCGCATAGACAACTGCATTTTCCTGAGCCTGCGGGCCGCCGCGAACGCCGTAGCTCCAACCCTTTGTCTCACGCAGGTTCATATTGAGCCGCGCGAGGAAGTTTCCGCCAAGCGAATTGTTCGCATTGGTGAAATCGACATAGGCAGGATCGCTTGCGTCGAGGCCGGTCAATTGCGCGCCGACGATAACGCTCTGCGGTGAGTTTGGACGGTTGATCAGGATGATGCGGTTGCCCGATGTCGCCTGACCATTATCGGTAAAGGTCTTTTCGCCCTTCGCGATTTGCGGTGCAGCCCAATCGCCAAATACGGCGTTAAGCGACGTCACAACCTCATCCAGCGGACGGTCGGAGATAACAAACACTTCGCCGTTATCCGGGCGGATCCAGCTGTCTTTGAAACCGAACAGATCATCACGCGTGATGGAGCTGACGCTTTCAACCGTGCTGCTGCCGCCATAGGGGCTGTCCGGTCCGAAAATTTCCGGAGCGATTGCCCGTCCGGCGAGACCTTGCGGTGATTTCAATTGTTGCTGGATACCGGTGATCGTCTGGGTGCGAACACGCTCAAGATCGCTTTCGGCAAAGGCCGGTTCGCGAATGATCGAGCTCATCAATTCGAGCGACGGTGTGAGGTTTGATGACAGCGCCGACAAAGTGAATGTCGACCGGTCGGCCCCGCCGCCTGTGCCAAGTGTGAGGCCCAGACGTTCGCGCTCTTCGGCGATTTCCTGGCTCGACATGTCGGCAGTGCCTTCGTCGAACAGCGCCATTGTGAGGTCTTCCAGACCGCGCTTGCCAGTTGGATCGGCCGCGCTGCCCGCGTTGAAAGACATGGTCACATAGGTCGCTGGCACGGCATCACGCTGCGCATAGGTCACCTGCATGCCATTGGCGAGGGTGGCCCGCTCAAGCTCAGGGAAATCGAGCTTTGCAATGCTGTCGATGGGCGGTTTGGGGCGCTCGACCGATACAGTCAGCGTGTTGTCCGCAGGCGCGGCATCTGCTGCGCTTTCGTCTTCGACCGATGCGGCTTCTTCATAGGTCGCATCGCGCTCACCCGGCTCAAGCACCAATGTAAAGCTGGGCTTCGTCATCCAGCGCTGCATGGCGGCTTTCACGTCAGCCGGGGTCAGCGTGGCGAGAACATCGAAGTTCTTTTTGTAGTTTGCAGGATCATCGGCCAGCACTTCACCGCGTGCCAATGTTACGGCCTTGCCGCCAAATCCGCCGACCTGTTCCAGACCGCGAATGGTGCCAGCCAGTTGGTTTGTGGCCGCGCGGCGCACTTCGTCTTCGTTGGGGCCTTCGGCGATATATTCCGCGATCAGTTCATCGAGCCGTGCTTCGAGTGTTTCAAGTTCGACGCCCGGACGCAAGGTTGCGCTGACCGAGAGAATGCCGACGCGTTGGAAATCGAAATTGCCAGCCGAAACGCCCACAGCAAGCTGTTCTTCGCGAACAAGGATTTGATCGAGGCGGCTGGATGCCAGACCGCCAAACACGCTCGCGCCGATATTGAGCGCGGTCAATTCGTCGCTGGTGATGCCGGGGGCAGGCCAGTATTTGGTGATCGTGGTCGCTGCGACCTGATCTTTCATCACTGTGCGGATGTCTTCGGGCAAGGTCGGAATGTCAGCCTGCGCCGGATTGTTCACCGGGCCGCGCTCAATCGCGCCGAAATACTTTTCCATCATCGGCCGCGCTTCTTCGGCGGAAATATCACCGGCAAGAACGACGGTCGCGTTGTTCGGACCATATTTGTCGCGGAACCAGTTGCGCACATCTTCCATGGACGCACTGTCGAGGTCAGCCATCGAACCGATTACAGAATGGTTGTACGGGTGGCCTTTAGGGAAAAGCTTGTCGAGCAGTTCATAGAATACAAGCCCGCCGGGCTGGTTATCGCCCTGGCGTTTTTCGTTTTGCACAACGCCGCGCTGGTTATCGAGTTTTTCCTGCGTGACCGCGCCGAGCAAATAACCCATCCGGTCGCTTTCAAGCCACAATGCGCGTTCGAGCGCAGGCGAAGGAACGGTCTGGAAATAGTTGGTACGGTCGAAATTGGTGGTGCCGTTATAGTCGGTCGCGCCCATTTCCTGAAGGTATTGGAAATAATCCGCTGGCGCATTTTCGCTGCCGTTGAACATCAGGTGTTCAAACAGGTGGGCAAAGCCGGTCTTGCCGGTCGGTTCGTCTTTGGAGCCGACATTGTACCATACCGCGACGCCGACAACCGGAGCTTTGCGGTCTTCGTGAACGATCACGGTCAGACCGTTTTCGAGTTCGAATTCTTCGTAAGGGATAGCAACCTGCGCGACCAGATCGGTCAGATCGCCGCCTGCCTTCATTTCGCCTGCGGCGTGATTGCCGTGGCCATCGGCCAGAGCCGGAGTGGCAGGTGCGACAATCGCAAGCGCGATCGCGGCCAGGCTGGTAGTAGCAAGGCGGGTGCCTGCGTTCAGAACGGACATTAGAGTATTCTCCCCTTAGGAATTTCAATAGCTTGCTATGTGGTGCGCAAACCGACGATTTTCAACAATGGATCAATTGGAATTGGTTACGGTGTATCGCCGTTTGGCGTTCGCCAAAACATCTTCGCGCCAAAAATAGACGGGCTTCAATTTATGATCGACGAACAGCTGCATTTGATCGGTGTGATGCGGGCTTTCGGGCCGAGTGATCGCTGAACCGAAGGGCTGGATCGAGCGTGAGAAGACGCGCTCGCCCTCGTTCCATTCAACCCACTGGATAAAGCTGTCACCGTGAACGAGGCTGAGCCGCCCGTCTTCGTGCACTTCCCATGTGGTCGAAGCGCGCAAAGTGTCTGATCCGCCATCCAGCGGCAGATCGACCTCACCTTGGCGCAAACGCAGCAGGTCGCTCATTGGCGGGTCAATCCGGCCGAAATGCTCCGTCAGATGCTCGACCGCCTTGTGCAGCATCTCGCGTACATCGGGCATTTCGCTCTTGTTCTGATACTCCGCCGACATGAAATCGCGGATCATCAGCAAGGCAAGAGCGTCTGCGCGGCCTTTGCCGTCAGCGGTAAAATCCCAATTCTTGAGAAGCTCGGCCGCTTCCCCGGTTCCCGCAGGCTCTGTAGTAAAGAAGCTATCCATCGCTTCAATCTCGTCCCACAAATCAGCAACATAGCCTTCGCGCTCATAGGAGGTGTCATATTTGATCCGCTCCAGATTAGCGCGGTCAAGCAGGCTGGATTCGGACAAAAGCTTGTAAGCGCGGCGTGACCGATTGGTCTGTTTTTCTTCGACACCAAGGATCGGCGAAACGCTGTCACGGGCAATATCGTCTGCTGCTCCTGCCGCAGTGAATGGCTCATTGTTGGCATTATAGAGCCAGCCTGAGGCCGGATTGATGACCTTGGGCAGCTCAGCATAATCGACTGCGCCTTCCCAGATCAGGTCCGAGCGAGTGCCATCCAGCACGTTGCGCCAGTCGGCCTTCACATCTTCGGGCCGGTCAGGGATCGCCGCGTTATAGACATAGGCGATGTTGCCCGTTTCATCGGCGTAGATGAAGTTGGTCGACGGGATCGCCATGCGGGCCATCTGCGTCTGCCATTCTTCGAAATTGGTTGCCTTGTTGATCCGGTAATAGGCATCTAGCTGCTCGACGCTTTCCATACCGCCGTAACGCACCGCGAAGAAGCCATTGTCATTCTCGATCACGGGTCCGTGAACGCTGCGATGCACTTTGCGAGGTATCGGTAGCACAACCGGCCCCATGCGAACCGGCAGGAACACCGTCTTCGTCTCCAGATCGCGCCATTCCCCGTCGAGCCGATACTGGTCGCCCGCATCGTTCATTTCCAGCTTGTAGATATCCACCATGTCGGGGCGGTTCACGGTGTTGGTCCAGCCCAGATGACGGTTATGACCAAGGAACGGAAAAGGCGATCCGGGGAAGTTCGCACCGGTAAAATGCCAGCCTTCCTCACTTTCTACGGTCAATTCGTACCAGGCAACACCGCCGCGCAGCGGCTGATGCGAGTTAGAGATCAACGTGGTCGGGCCGCCCGATTTCTCTGGCGAAACCGCCCATGCGTTTGAACCCAGCAGCGCGGCGTCCTCTCCCCAAGGCAGCGGATGAATGCCGGTTTTCGCCATGCTTTCGGTACCGGCCTCTTTCGCTGGTTCCGATCCCTCTCTGGGAAATCCAGGAATATCCGGTCCAAATTCACGGCGCAGATCGCCGCCTTCGACCAGCGGCCCCACGACATTCGCGAGGCCATAGAAAAACGGCTGGCGCAGGACAAATCCCGCCGCGACATCTTCCCCGTTGACCGGAAACAGATTGCTCAATTTCACTTCATCTGGGTGATCTTCGGCATATTGGTTAAGGCCGCTGGCGAAGGCTTCAAACAAAGCGCGGCTGTCTTCGGGAAGTTTCGGGTATTCCCGGCTCGCGGTGCCGCGCGCATCCAGCAGATGGTAGACATAATCAAACGTCGCGCCTTCTTCCCCCGCAATCGCGCCATACCGCCCGCGGCTCATCGCGACGACATCTTGCAGGGTGAAGAAATCATCCTCTGCCTGAGCAATTGCCACACCAAACGCGACATCGGCATCGGTCTTTCCGTAGATCTTCGGCACTCCGAATTCATCGCGGATGATTTCCGCAGAATAGGTCCGATCTGCCGGCGCATCGCTGCTGCCCGCCGCAATCGGTTCCCACGTGGCCAGAATGACGAATGCGATGATCAACAGAACGATCAGCGTGAAAGCGCTGCGTTTAACCCAAGCCATGTATGTGTATTCTCCCGGTCTCTCGTTACCGCGATCATCGCCTGCGCGGTTGGGCAGGTCAAGCGCGAGGGCGGAAGAACCCCGGCACTTGCAAAGCTCACAATTCCCACCCACCTATTCAGGTAACACACCTTGCGCATGATATCGCGCGATCAAAATGCATGCAGACGAAGGGATCAGGCCCCATGAATCTTGAGAAATTTACCGACCGCGCCAAAGGCTTTTTGCAAAGCGCACAAACCGTCGCGATCCGAATGAACCATCAGCGCATTACACCGCTGCATTTGCTGAAAGCGTTGCTTGAAGACGAAGAAGGCATGGCGGCCGGATTGATCCAGCGTGCCGGCGGCGAGGCGACCTTGGCTGTCAGCGCAGTCGATGCGGGGCTGTCAAAGATCCCTGCGGTTACTGGCGGCGGTGCGCAGCAAACGCCGGGGCTGGATAATGACGCGGTGCGCGCGCTCGATTCTGCAGAGCAACTCGCGGATAAAGCAGGCGACAGTTATGTGACCGTCGAACGCGTGCTAACCGCACTTGCGCTGGCGCCGGGCGCGGCGGGCGAGGCGATGAAAGCGGCGAGTGTCACCCCGCAAAGCCTGAATGCGGCGATCGAGGATCTGCGCGGCGGTAAAAAGGCCGATAGTGCCAACGCCGAAAGCACGTATGATGCGATGGAAAAATTTGCCCGCGATCTCACACAGGCCGCGCGCGATGGTAAACTTGATCCGGTTATTGGCCGGGATGAGGAAATCCGCCGGACGATCCAGATCCTTGCCCGCCGGACCAAGAATAACCCCGCGCTGATTGGCGAGCCGGGCACCGGTAAAACCGCCATCGCCGAAGGGCTGGCGCTGCGCATTGCCAATGGTGATGTTCCAGACAGTCTGAAAGGGCGCACTTTGATGAGCCTCGACATGGGCTCTTTGATTGCCGGCGCGAAGTATCGCGGCGAGTTTGAAGAGCGCCTAAAATCGGTGCTGGACGAAGTGAAGAATGCAGACGGTCAGATCATTTTGTTCATTGACGAGATGCACACGTTGATCGGAGCAGGCGCAAGCGAAGGCTCGATGGATGCCTCCAACCTGCTGAAGCCCGCGCTGTCACGGGGAGAGCTGCACTGTATTGGCGCAACCACGCTCGATGAATATCAGAAGTATGTCGAGAAAGACCCTGCGCTTCAACGGCGGTTTCAACCGGTCTACATTGAAGAGCCGAGCGTTGAAGACACGATTTCGATCCTGCGCGGGATCAAGGACAAATACGAGCTGCACCACGGTGTGCGGATCACCGACGGCAGCATTGTTGCCGCTGCACGGCTGTCTGATCGTTATATCCAGAACCGTTTTCTGCCGGACAAAGCCATCGATCTGATGGACGAAGCCGCCTCGCGCATCCGGATGGAAGTCGAATCCAAGCCCGAGGAAATTGACGAGCTTGACCGCCGGATTATCCAGCTCAAGATCGAGGAATCTGCACTCGAAAAAGAAGACGATGCCGGATCGCGTGACCGGCTCAAGGCGCTGCGGGATGAGCTCGCTAATCTTGAACAAGATTCGTCTGAGCTCACGACCCGCTGGCAGAATGAACGCGACAAGATCGAAGCCGAGGGCAAGATCAAGGAGCAGTTGGACGCGGCGCGGCTTGAACTGGAGCAAGCGCAGCGGACGGGCGATCTCGCGAAGGCAGGCGAACTTTCATATGGCACGATCCCTGACCTGGAAAAGCGATTGGAAGCCGCAGAAGATCTGACCGATGACGCGTTGCTGCGCGAAGAAGTGACAGAGGAAGATATCGCAGGCGTTGTCGCGCGCTGGACTGGCATCCCTATGGAACGGATGATGGAAGGCGAACGCGAGAAGCTGCTGGATATGGAGAATATCCTTGGCAAGCGGGTAATCGGGCAAAGCGATGCCATCGCCGCAGTTTCAAAAGCCGTGCGCCGCGCGCGCGCCGGGTTGCAAGATCCTGGCCGCCCGCTCGGCAGTTTTCTGTTTCTCGGCCCGACCGGTGTCGGCAAGACCGAGCTGACAAAGGCGTTGGCGGGTTTTCTGTTCGATGATGACAGCGCCATGGTGCGGATCGATATGAGCGAATTTATGGAGAAACACTCCGTCGCCCGGCTGATCGGAGCGCCTCCCGGTTATGTTGGATATGATGAAGGCGGCGTGCTGACGGAAAGCGTGCGCAGACGCCCGTATCAGGTGGTGCTGTTTGATGAGGTGGAGAAAGCGCATAGCGATGTCTTCAACGTGCTGCTTCAGGTGCTTGACGATGGCCGTCTGACCGACGGGCAGGGCCGCGTAGTCGATTTTTCCAACACTCTGATCATTCTTACATCGAATTTGGGAAGCCAGTTCCTGTCGAATCTGGCGGACGATCAAAAGGTGACCGAGGTCGAGGATCAGGTGATGGATGTTGTGCGCGGCCATTTCCGCCCCGAATTCCTGAACCGGCTGGATGAAATCATCCTGTTCCACCGCTTGGCGATGGAGCACATGGCACCAATCGTCGCGATTCAGGTGAAACGGGTGCAGAAATTGCTGGATGACCGGAAGATCACGATTGATCTGACCGAGGCGGGGCTGCGCTGGCTCGGTAGGGTGGGGTATGATCCGGTATACGGCGCGCGCCCCCTGAAACGCGCTGTGCAGCGTTACTTGCAGGATCCGCTGGCGGAAATGTTGCTTGAAGGCACTGTGACCGATGGCATGACCTTGAAAGTCGATGAGGGCGACGGCGAGCTCAAAATGACACCTGCCTAAAACTAATAAGAACCATCGGGGCTTGCGGAAAGGCGGATGCATATTGTGCCGCCTTTCGGAGCCTTCAAATAATTTGGACCTGAAACGAAAAAGGGCCCCGGTTTCCCGGGGCCCTTCTTTTTGTTCAGGTAAAACCTGCTTCGATTAGAACGCCTTGGTGACGTTCACGGTGAAGCGACGACCGAATGCGTCGTTGATCACGGCCGGGATCAGAATACCGAAATATTCTTGGCCCTGACGGTTGAGCAGGTTGGTTACGTTGAAGTTGAAACGGAAGTCATCTTCGGTTTGGAAGAAGACGTTCATGTCAACGGTTACGAAGTCATCGTACTGGTCGAACTCACGAGTGTCGTTCGGGCTATCGCCGCGGTTAAACCGCGATGCCAGCTGCTCACCAGTGTAGTTAACCACGGTACCGATACCGTAATTGTCTACGGTGTATTGAGCGCCGAGCTGTGCACGGAACTCAGGGTCACCAACGGTTGCATCTGAACGCTGAACGTTAACACCGGTTGAGGAGGTGATACGCTCACGAACGTAAGTCATCGACCCGCGGATCGACAGATCACCAGGGAAGCTGATGCCGTCGAGGCTGGTACGATAGTTCATCGTGCTTTCGATACCGGAATACTCAATCAGAGCACCGTTAACGGTACCAGTTGTCACACCTGGGTTAACAGGATCGTTGACCACCTGGCCATCGGCGTCGCGACGGATAAGTGAGCAGAACTGGTTGCCGTTGGCAGGATCGTTGACGTCGAAGTTTTCGTTGTCGAAGCAAGCGCCAGCAATAGCACCGGCTGTCAGGTTCACGATCGGGTCAGCGATTTCAATGTCGATGTAATCGACAGTGATGGCCAGGTTGGGGATCCAACGTGGTTCAATCACTACACCAAAGGTAAAGCTGTCCGCGACTTCGTTACGAAGTGATGGGTTACCACCTGTCAGGATCGGAACCGAAACGTTTTGAGCGATCAACGGAGTTGCGTTCGGGAACGCGCCGAGGAAGGCCGTGCAGTTACGGTTACGTGTTTCAGGAACGGCGCCCGCATTGCGGTTACCCGGCGCACAGAAGTCACCGATGAAGCCACGAGTAGCGATTTGCGGAGCGAAGAGCTCGGCAATTGCTGGTGCACGGAACGACTTGGTGTAGTTACCGCGGAACGTAACGTCTTCAACGATGCCGAATGCGCCACCGGCGCTCCATGCGAAGAAGCCGCCGTTGATCGAGTTGTCGACATAGCGACCACGACCGAACACATCGAGACGGTTAATGAAGAAGTCGTTCGAAGGTGTAATCACCGGTACAAAGACTTCGCCGAACACTTCGTTAACTTCAAACGCACCACCTACGTCTGCAACAGCAGCGTCGATACCACGGCCCAGTTCAGCTTCTTCCGAAGCGTCAAAGAAGCCTTCTTCACGGCGGAATTCGTAACCGACGTTGAACGATACCGAGTTGTCGAAGAGTTTGAACAGGTCGCCGCCGACGTTGGCGTTGAAGACGTACTGTTCAAGGGTCGAAACGTTGCGGTTTTGGAAGGTGATGTAATCAATCGATTCAGCAGAAGCTGTGTTTGCGCCGAACAGGCTAACAGGAACACAGGCTGCGTCAGCGATCGGGTCGAGACCCGAGCTAGCGAAAGCGTTGAAGGTGAGGTCCGTACGGCACTCATTCAGCGAGTTTACGTAGTTCTGAAGATTGATGTCCTGACGAAGGTCAACAATTTTCGAACGGCCGTAGTTCAGGCTGACTTCGTAGTTCCAAGGCAGATCGCCCAGAGCATCGAATTCACCGCGGACACCGCCGACAAAACGCATCAGTTGGTTTTCTGTGCTGGTCGATGTGTTGGCAAGGTCAAGGTTCACACGCTCAAGACGGAAAGTGTCCTGACCGGTGCGAGCCAGAACCGAACGCGCTTGATCGGTCAGCAGTGGGTTGTCGAGACGGAATGTAACCGCACCAAGACGACCACCAAGGAACGTCGAGTTGAAGCCTGGTTGCTCAACAAGGTTCGTACCCACTGATTCAAAGTACATGCCTTCGAAGAACAGTGTGGCGTTGTCTGTCAGATCGTAGTTCGCGTAGACCTGAGTGCTGAAACGTTCGAGATCCGAAGTAACCTGTTCGAAATCAGGGAACTGGAAGCTGTCGCCGCCAAGTTCGAAGATCGAACGGTTCTGGATGCCCGGCTGGTACGGACGAAGCGTGCCATCTGGGTTGAACGTGAAGTTGTTCGCACGTGCCGCTTCACTGAAATACGATGTGAAACCGCCAGCCAGATCGACAACGCCGTTCTGGTTGAGGTTGGCAACGTTGAAGGCCGGGCAGAGCACGAAACCTGGGTTGCCGTCACCGGCGCCAGCATCAGGTGCGATGTTCGGGTTGATGTACAGCGAACGGTCGAATGCCGGTGTAACGCCATCAGCGAGTGTTTCGTTCGAGCAGTTTGCGATACCGGCGCGCAGGAATTCGCGCTGGTTGTTCAGGAGGCCTTCTTGCTGCGAGTAGAAGCTGCTTACAGTGATGTTACCGCGACCGTCAGCGAAGTTGGTGCCGAAAGTACCGGTGAACTGGAAGCGGAACGAGTCGCCTTCTTCGGTGATACCCGAAGTTGCGCCAAGCTCGAGACCTTCAAAGTCGTCTTTCAGGATGTAGTTGACAGTACCGGCAATAGCGTCCGAACCGTAAACAGGAGCACCACCGATCGACACAACGTCGATACGCTCAATCAGAGCGGTCGGGATGATGTTAACGTCAACCTGTACGCCTGGGTTGGCGAGACCAGCGTTTGCTGGCGAGTTCGACGAAACAACACGGCGACCGTTGAGAAGTGTCAACGAACGCTGCGAGCCGAGGCCGAAGATGTTGATGAAGTTAACGCCAACGCCGCTGGAGCCCTGGTTGCCATCTGGCGTGACCGAGCCGCGAACGATCGGGAGATCGTTCAGAGCGTCTGCAGCGTTAATGAAGTTACGTTGTTGAATGTATGTGTCATCAACGAACTGGGTTGGCTCGAGGTTTTCAACGTTAGGGTTGCGAATACGCGAACCGGTAACAACGATGGACTGGCCAGCGTCTGCAGTTGAATTGTCGGCTACGTCAACAACGGCGGCGCCGTCATCGTCTTGGTCTTGGGCAGCTGCCGGCGAAGCGACCGCTACCAGCGACATGGCAGCAAGACCGGCACCCGCATAAAAGCGTGCGCGACCTGCCGCAGAAGCTGAGGTAAGCTTTTTCATCTAATAGTCCCCTAGTGAAGCTAAATCTTTAGCGATCCCCCTAAAAGCAATGACGGGCAAGGGTTGCAACCTTAGTCGCAGGGTTCGATGAAATTTGCTGACAAGACCCCCCAGATCGTAGCGCAAATGCAACATTATCGTGCGTAGGGGCGCAATTCTTTCAAAAAATCGGTCGGAAAATTGCGCGGCAAAGTCTGCGATCAAGCGCGGTTTTCGCATTATTTGCGCCCTGGAGGCGGCAATGTGAGCCTCGAAACCGGGGGTTTGAGGCTCAATTGGAGGCGCTCTGTAGATATAGATGCCTTGGTTTCATCCGTTACGCGCGCAATCGCCGCCGCGCGATGGCATTCCGATATTTGTGCGCTTGATTCCGGCTTCGTGCTCCCATAGTCAGTGGCAAACAGCAACTTTACGTGAGAGGAAACCCCTGATGGCTACCGCCTATATCGTTGACGCCGTTCGCACAGCCGGAGGCCGCCGCGGTGGTCGTCTGGCCGGAATCCATCCTGTCGATCTGCTCGCCAAATCACTTGATGCCGTGGTCGAACGCAGTGGGATCGATCCCAGCGCAGTTGATGATGTCGTGACGGGCTGCGTCAGTCAGGCTGGTGAACAGGCTGGTCAAATCGGGCGCATGGGTGTTCTTGCGTCCAAATTGCTTCCGCAATCCACACCGGCTGTTTCGATTGATCGCCAATGCGGATCATCGCAGCAGGCAATTCAGTTCGCTGCTCAGGCTGTAATGAGCGGGACTCAGGATGTGGTGATTGCGAGCGGGGTCGAGAGCATGACCCGCGTGCCCATGGGCACCAATATGACGCTTCATATGAAAGAAGGTCTGGGCAATTATATGTCACCCGGCGTCAAAGCCAAATATCCGGGTGTTCAATTCAGCCAGTTCATGGGCGCGGAAATGATCGCCAACAAGCATGGCTTTTCCAAGGATCAGCTCGATGCTTTTGCGTTTGAGAGCCACAAGCGCGCGATCGCGGCGACAGAATCCGGAGCGTTTGCGAACGAAATCCTACCGATCGAGATCGAAACCGCCGAGGGCACCGAGATGCACACGGTTGATGAAGGCATCCGTTTTGACGCCACACTAGAAGGTATCGCCGGTGTCAAACTGATTGCCCCTGACGGCAAGGTCACAGCTGCAAGCGCCAGCCAGATTTGCGATGGTTCATCGGCGTTGCTCGTGGTTTCCGAAGCCGCGCTTAAAAAGTACAATCTCACTCCGATGGCCCGCATCCACAATCTGACGGTCACAGCGGGCGATCCCGTCATCATGCTTGAAGAGCCATTGTTCGCGACGGACAGGGCGCTTGAACGCGCGGGCCTCAAAATTGACGATATTGATCTGTATGAAGTGAATGAAGCATTCGCGCCGGTGCCGATGGCATGGCTTAAGCATACAGGTGCAGATCCGGAAAAGCTCAATGTGCATGGCGGGGCGATCGCGCTAGGTCATCCGCTGGGCGCGTCCGGCACGAAATTGATGGCGACTTTGGTCCACGGGCTTAAGCGTCATGGCAAGAAGTACGGACTGCAAACGATGTGTGAGGGCGGCGGAGTTGCCAATGTCACCATCGTTGAATCGCTGTAGGCGTATTGGCGTTTACCGGCGCTGCGGCCACCAGAATTACCCTGAAATCTGAGAGGAATACCCCATGGAAGTATCTGCAAACACACCAGCCGTTGTCACTGGCGGCGCATCGGGCCTTGGCGCGGCAACAGCGCGCGCGCTGGCTGCAAAAGGCGCAAAAGTTGCCATTTTCGACATGAACGAAGAAAAGGGCGAAGCCATGGCCGCCGAGATTGGCGGGGTGTTCTGCAAGGTCAATGTGACCAGCGATGACGACGTGGATGCCGGTTTTGCAAAAGCGCGCGAAGCGCACGGTCAAGAGCGCATCCTTGTGAACTGCGCCGGTATCGGCAACGCAATCAAAACGGCCAGCCGCGATAAACAATCAGGCGAAATCAAGCATTTCCCCATCTCGGCGTTCGATTTCGTTATTCAGGTGAACCTGATCGGCACATTCCGCTGTATCGCCAAATCGGCGGCTGGCATGATGACGCTCGACCCCATCAACGAAGAAGGCGCACGCGGCGCGATGGTCAACACTGCTTCGGTCGCTGCCGAAGACGGTCAGATCGGCCAAGCGGCATATTCGGCATCAAAAGGCGGCGTTGTTGGCATGACGCTTCCGATTGCGCGCGATCTGATGCGCGAAGGCATCCGCGTAAACACCATCTTGCCAGGTATCTTTGAAACTCCGCTGATGAATGCAGCTCCGCCGCAAGTTAAAGAGGCGCTGGCCGCATCGGTCCCGTTCCCGAAACGGCTCGGCAAACCTGAAGAATATGCAAAGCTCGCCATGTGCATGATCGAAACCGGCTATTTCAACGGCGAAGATGTGCGTCTTGACGGTGCGATCCGCATGGCACCCCGTTGATAAGGGGCATTGATAACAGGCGTTGATTTGATCAGAACCGCTGCTGTCCGGGTTGCTAATACCGGCGGTAGCGGTTCAATTCGTGCATCCAAGACGCCGCACGCACCGAATCTGCTTGAGCAATCAAGCAACCACGTTTCCTAGGAGAGGACCACCATGAACCTTGAATTCACGCCCGAAGAATTGGCGTTCCGCGAGGAAGTCCGCACGTTTATCGAAGCGAACTATCCCAAGCATCTCGGCGATACCGGAATGCGAGAAGACCTGTCGCGCGAGGATTTCGTCGCCTGGCACAAAGTTCTCGGTGAAAAGGGCTGGTCTGTTCCAGCGTGGCCGGAACAATATGGCGGCACCGGGTGGACCCCGACGCAGCGCTATATCTGGTCCGAAGAAAATGCGCGCGTCAACGCGCTGATGCCGCTTCCGTTCGGTGTGTCGATGGTTGGTCCGGTGATCTACACCTTTGGCAATGAAGAACAGAAAGCTCAGCACCTTCCCGGTATTCGCAGCGGCGAAACATGGTGGTGTCAGGGCTATTCAGAGCCGGGCGCAGGGTCTGATCTTGCCTCGTTGAAAACCACCGCTGTGCGCGATGGCGATCACTATGTGATCAACGGGCAAAAGACATGGACGACTTTGGCGCAATATGCCGATTGGGGCTTTTTCCTGTGCCGCACCGCTCCCGATGCCGCCAAGCCGCAGGAAGGCATCAGTTTTATCCTGATCGACATGAAGACGCCGGGCGTCGAAGTGAAGCCGATCAAACTTCTGGATGGCGGGCACGAAGTCAACGAAACGTGGCTCACCGATGTTCGTGTTCCGGTCGAAAACCTTGTTGGCGAAGAGAACAAGGGGTGGACTTATGCCAAATTCCTGCTTGCGCATGAGCGCAGCGGGATTGCCGGTGTTGCCCGTTCCAAACGCGGGGTAGAGCGTCTGCGCGAGATCGCGGGCGAGGAACTTCTCGATGGCGAGCCGTTGATCAACGATTTCGATTTTGCACGCAAAGTCAGCCAGCTTGAAATCGATCTCGCCGCGCTTGAAATTACCGAGCTGCGCACGCTGGCAGGCGAACAGGCGGGCAAGGGTCCGGGACCGGAAAGCTCGATCCTCAAGATCAAGGGCACCGAAATCCAGCAGCGTCTGACCGAACTGACGCTGGAAGCGGTCGGCAGTTATGGCACGCCGTATTATGGCAACATTGCGGGCCTGTCCGGGGATGAGGGATCGAACCAGTACCCCATCGGCCCCGATTACGCGCACCATTCGGCAGCGACGTATTTCAATATGCGCAAGACCTCGATCTATGGCGGGTCAAACGAGATCCAGCGTAACATCATCACGAAAATGATCCTCGGCCTCTAACGGCACCGAGAGAGACTGAGAGGAAACAGACGTGGATTTTAACTTCACCGAAGAACAGGAAATGGTGCGTGACGGATTGTCGCGCATGGTGCGCGAGCAATATGACTGGGAAACGCGCCGTAAAGCGATTGAAAGCGAAGCCGGATGGCGTCCCGAAGTGTGGGCGCAGCTGGCAGAGCTCGGTATCCTTGGGATGCCGTTTAGCGAAGACGATGGCGGCTTTGGCGGCGGCGCGATTGATTCCATGGTGATCATGGAAGAATTCGGCAAAGGGCTGGTGGTCGAACCGTTCGTGCCGACTGTCGTATGCGCTGGCGGGTTCCTTAAACACGCTGGCACCGAGGCCCAGAAAGAAGACCATCTGGCCGCAATCATCAGCGGCGAGCGTGTTTTCGCCTTTGCCTATGCCGAACCGCAGGGCCGAGGCGATTACGCTAACCTGACAACGACCGCGAAAAAAGATGGCGATGCCTTTGTCCTGAACGGGCACAAGGCCGTTGTGATCGGCGCGCCTTGGGCGAGCCATCTGGTCGTCACCGCGCGCACATCAGGTGACCAGCGCGATGCGCAGGGCATCAGTGTTTTCATCATCGACAAGTCCAGCGACGGGGTTGTCACCCGCGATTATGAAACGGTCGATGGCCGCCGCGCTTCGGAAGTGTATTTCGAAAATGTCGCGGTTCTCCCTGATGCTCTGATCGGGGAAGAGGGGGCGGCGCTGCCGTTGATCGAAAAGGTGGCTGACGAGGCAATCGCCGCGCTTTGTGCAGAGGCCTGCGGCGCAATGAAGGTCGCCCATGCGCAGACGGTCGAATATTCGAAACAGCGCAAACAGTTTGGCGTGCCAATCGGCAAGTTTCAGGTGCTCCAGCACCGTATGGTCGATATGTACACGGCCTATGAAACGTCGGTTTCGCTGACCTACCTCGCGACGCTCAAACTTGGCACGGACGACAAAGAGCGCAAACGCACCGTTTCCGCCGCCAAGGTGGGCGTGGGGCAGGCAGCGCGTCTGGTCGGTCAGGAAGCTGTGCAGATCCACGGCGGCAACGGCGTGACCGATGAATATGCGATCGGCCACTATTTCAAGCGGTTGACGATTTTCGAAAACGAATTCGGCAATGTCGATCACCACATGAAGCGCCACGTCGCGCTTTCATAAAACCATCTGCCGCGGGCGATTGAGGAAAGAAGAACATGACCGATTACACTCAGATCGTTGTTGAGAAAGCCGATGGCATCGCGACCATCACCCTCAATCGCCCGGACAAGATGAATGCCTATACGCGCACGATGGGTGCAGAAATTATAGCGGCGATGGATGATATCGACGCGGATGATAACGTGCGCGCAGTCATCTTTACTGGCAGCGGCGAGCGTGCCTTTTGCGCCGGAGCGGACCTGACACCGGAGGGCGGGGGACACGTATTCTCCGACCCGAGTCAGGTTGATGATTTGTCTGACGAGCGTGTCCGCGATGGCGGCGGCTTGCTCACTTTGCGGTTGTTTGAAAGCAAAAAACCGCTGATTTCGGCGTGCAACGGTGTGGCCGTGGGTGTTGGCGCGACAATGCAGCTGGCGATGGATATCCGGCTGGCCAGCGAGAATGCGCGCTATGGCTTTGTCTTTGCGCGGCGCGGGATTGTGCCTGAGGCCGCATCAAGCTGGTTCCTGCCGCGGATCGTCGGCATCTCTCAGGCGCTTGAATGGTGTTATTCGGGCCGCGTATTTAATGCCGAAGAAGCCAAATCAGGCGGTCTCGTGCGATCAATCCACCCGCAAGGCGGCCTGATGCAAGCTGCGCGTGAGCTGGGCCGCGAGATCGCACAGAATACCTCGGCTGTATCGGTGGCGATGACACGCGCGATGATGTGGCGCCTTATGAGCGCGGACCATCCGATGGAGGCGCACAAGATTGATAGCCGCGCAATCTATCGTCTTTCGCGCGGTGCCGACGCGAAGGAAGGCATTGCCAGTTTCCTCGAAAAACGCCCCCCGCAATATCCCGCGAAAGTCAGCGAAGACATGCCCGATTTCTATCCCTGGTGGGATGAGCGCGCGTACAAGTAAGATCATGGGGTCTTGCAAATGCGTTTGGTTTCATGAGAAACCTTTCGCATGAGCACGACTGCAAACGACAATTCTGAGCCGACGCGGGATGACTGGCGGCTGGCCGAATTTCTTCCCTATCAGCTTTCGATCACTTCCAACGCTGTCAGCGATCTGATCTCTGAACGGTATCGCAAACGCTTTGCGCTCAAGATACCCGAATGGCGGGTCATGGCGGTGCTGGGTGATAGCGAGACTGCGGCAGCGACGCAGCAGGCGCTCACCCAGGCGACTTTGATGGACAAGGTTGCCGTAAACCGCGCCTGCAAAGTGTTGGAGGAGCGCGGGCTTATCCGGCGTGTTCCCAATGAAAGCGATGGGCGTTCGCACCTGCTGGAATTGACCGGAGAGGGCATGGCAATCCATCAGGAGGTCATGCCGTTGGCGGTCGCAACACAGCAGGAATTGTTTGAAGGTTTCGCACCCGAAGAACGCGCGCAGTTCCGCGAATTGTTGAGCCGGATGCGCGCGCGCGCGGGCATCCTTGGTCAATCTTCCGAATAGCAAAAGGGCCGATCAGGCAAATATACCTGACCGGCCCATTTTATGGTGTGCACAGCCCCGTTTGTTCGGGTTGGCTTTTACGCCGTGTCTATTCTTTGTTGATCAAAGCATCGGAGATCGAGCAGGCCGCAGGGCCGAGGATCACGATGAACAGAACCGGCAGAATGAACAGGATCAGCGGGACTGTCATAATCGCGGGCAGACGCGCGGCTTTTTCTTCGGCGCGCATCATCCGCTCATTACGGAATTCGGCCGACAAAACACGCAGCGCGCTGGCCAATGGTGTACCGTAGCGTTCGGTTTGAACCATGGTGGTTACCACGCCTTTGACCGCTTCCAGATCGACCCGGTAAGACAGATTGTTAAACGCATCGCGCCGCTCGTTCAGGAACGAAAGTTCAATCGCCGTGAGCGCGAACTCGTCACCCAGCTCGGGATAAGCGCGGCCCAGTTCCTTTGCCACGCGGTTAAATGCGGCATCGACGGTTAGACCGGCTTCGGCACAGATGACCAGCAAATCGAGCGCATCCGGCAGGCCTTTCTGGATCTCTTTGGTGCGCTTTGATGCGGTGTTGGACAGATACAGTTCCGGGCCTTTGTAAGACAGGAACAGCATCATGGCCAGCGCGCCCAGACGGGTCATTGGGCCCCAGTCCGGGAACATTTCCATGACATAAATGCCCAGAAAGCCGAGACCGCCAAAGATGACCGGCAAAATCGCCCGCGCGCCGATGATGTACACGGCAAGCTCTTTGTTGCGATACCCTGCATGCGCCAGTTTTTGCTGGATCACTTCGAGCTGGCTCTGTTGCAGCACTTTCATGCTGTTGAGGTGTTCTTTGATCCGGTCAGTCTTGTCGGTCTTGCGGACCAGACTGGTGCGTTTCTTCGATCCGGCGCTGATAACGCCTGCTTTCAATTCGTCGCGCCGCGCTTCAAGTGCTTTGACGCGTTTGGCCATTGGGTCCTTGATTGTGACCGCCGCATAGATTGCGAGCACCACAGCAAAGGCAGCCAATCCGGCCAGAATGGTCCCGACGAGAATAACGTCAAAGCCGAGCAGAGTTGGACCTGCGGGTTGATCAAGCATGATTGTGTTCCTCCCGCTTAGATTTCGAAATTGACCATTTTGGCCATGATAAAGACCCCGATGCTCATCCAGACAAGCCCGCCAAGGCCGGCGATAATCAGGCGATCTTCATAGAAGAAACCGCCAATATAACTCGGATTGATCATGTAAATCAGGCCGAAGACGATGAAGGGCAGCGAGCCAACGATATAGGCAGAGGCTTTTGACTCTGAACTCATCGCTTTGATCTTGAGCTTCATCTGCGAACGTTTGCGCAGCACGTCGGCAAGGTTCGAAAGGGTCTCTGCCAGGTTACCACCGGTCTCGCGTTGAATCGCGAGTGTGATGCAGAAGAAGTTGAATTCGGGAATGCCCAGACGGTCGGCTGTTTCCTGAAGCGAATCTTCCATCGTTTTACCGATCTTGATCCGTTCAACGATGCCTTTGAATTCGAGGCCCACCGGTCCATCAACCTCCGTCGAAACCACAGAAAGGGTTTCTGTCACGGGAAGACCGGAGCGCAGACCGCGCACCAGCAATTCAATGGCATCCGGGAATTTGTCGTTAAACGCGTTTGTGCGTTTCCCGATCAGAAAACCCACGACAAGGTGCGGCACACCTGCACCGATTAACAGACCAACGCCTGCCGACAGCAGGAACGCGCCGCTTTGCATGAAGATTGCCATCGCAACAACAACCGCGATGCCCAAAGAGGCATAGGCATATTGCGTAACCGTCCACGGTTTCCCGGTCCGGTCCAGCCGCACTTCCAATGCTTCAATACGAGAGCCCGATCCAGCGATCCGGTGCGCTTTGGGTTTGCGCGCTGCGATCGCTTTCTTAAGCTGCGATTCCACTTTGGTATCGGTGCTTTCGGAATGTCGATAGCGCAGCGCATCAAGGCGGCGTTTTTGCGCCGAGCTCGCACCCGATCCGGTGAAGGCAAAATAGCCCACCAGTATCACAGCAAAAATGCCGCCGGTAATGAGCAGGGTTTGGGTAAAGTCCATTATAGCATCCCGCCTTGTTCAACACATCGCGCTGCGTTCATCACAGCTCTGCCAGTTTGGGCCACTTGCGACCCTGCGCGAGCGGGCAAAGCATGATGCAAAGCCCGTTCGCGCCGAGAGCAACAGCCTATTCGGCTGGTTCCTGCGCTGGCGTTTTATCCTTCTTCGCAAGCAGCGATTTCAGATCGAAACCGCCAAGCAGCGATTTCTTCTCTTCGACGACTGCCGTGAGGTCTTCCTCGCTTGCGCCCATGATCCGTTCGGCAATCTGCTTGATTACCGACGTGGCCTTGCTCGATTTGTTGGCTTCAACGAACACCTGACCCAACTTGGCAGCATTCGATGCGGCCTTGATGTCATAGGGGATCGTGAAGTCGATCTTACGTTCGATCGAGGCTTCGAAATCGGCCTTGCTGATCTCCGATACGCCCTGCTGCGCTTTGTTGCAGACCAACATCGGGTGCGCGTGCGGTGCATTGGTTTTGAGCCATGACAGGATGCGGATCGTGTCGCGAGCCGAAGCCAGCGTTAATTCACATGCAAGAACCACCAGGTTCACATCAGTCAGCAAATGCGGGAAGTTGATCAGCATGTTGCGCGGCATATCGATGACAGTCATCTCAAACGCGGAACGGAATTCTTCTTCCAACTGCACAAATGCCGATCCATCGGTCATCAGTGGCTGGCTGATCGGGGCCTCTGCCGAAAGGATCGAAAGCGTTTCATTGGCCCGCGTCATAGCGCGTTCAATGAACAGCCCGTCAATCCGGCTTGGGTTGTCGATGGCATCGGTCAGACCGCGGCCCGGCTCCAGATCAAGCGCCAGTGCGCCCGTTCCAAAGTGGATATCGAGATCAAGCAGGGCGGTTGGCGATTCGTGTTCACCGCTAAACAGCCATGCCAGCGATGTCGCCAATGTCGATGCACCAACACCGCCGCGCGTCCCGACAACAGCGGTCGAGATATGACGTTTGACAGTCTCGCCATCGCCGGCTTTTGGCGATGTGAAAACGGCCAGCGCCTGATTCAGCGAATCGTGCAGCTGCTGCGCATTGAGCGGTTTGAGCAGATAGTCATGAATGCCGCTTGCGATCAGATCGCGGTACAGACGAACATCATTGACCTGACCAATGGCGATAACCACCGTGCCGGGCTCGCAGACTTCTGCCAGAGCGTTGATATCATTGAGCGGATCGCCGCTTTCGGACAAGTCGACCACAAGGATGGCCGGGCTTGCGCTGACGGACAGCGACTGGACTGCATTGCGCAGGCCGCCTTTGTTACATTTTTCCGGCTGCCAGCCCATTTCAATGACGACCGGGCGCAGCACATCAAGCGCTGCATCGTCGCAGATATAGGCGGCAAAGGCATCACGATTGCCGGGGAGGCCTGATTTCCAGGGAGCGTTCATGACTTATTCTCCTCCTTGGCCTTGCGCATCAAGCAGGCCGTTTGAACCGCTTGGCGGTGCTTCACGGTAGCTGTCGATGGCTTTGGTGCCGGTTGAAATGATGGTTTCGCCTGAGCCTTTTTGACCTTCGAGGAGGTCTTGCGGATTGGCGACCATGGCGGCGAGATTGCCGTTCACAGCGCAGCCATATCCAGGGCTGGTGGCATTGTTATAATTCATGTCGGATTTCGCCGACCAGTCGGGGCAACCCGGAACCGAAGCGCTCGAACGGGTGATAACCACACGTGCCTGACCCGGTTGCAGGTATCCTGCGGTTGTCGGAGCCGTTTGGCTGACCAGAATGCCGTAACGGTTCGCCAGATCGCTGACCGCGCCTGCAACAGCGGGGCTGCTAGAAGGGTCTTCGATAGTGACGCGGTCACCATAGCGAAGATCCATCGCTTCGAACCATCCGTTCAGACGCGATTGTTCGCCAATCGGCAGACCGGATCCGTTGGTTTGGACGTCGAACGTAAAGTTCGTGCGTTCCACCACCGGTTGTTTGGTGCTGTACAGCGATGTGTTGGTTGGCATTCCGCCACAGCCTGTTGTTACCAGGCCGATCGAGAGTGCGAGAGCCCCCGCGAGTTTGTTTTTCCGTGCGATATGCATCGTTCTCACCTTTCTCGAATTACAGGCTGAAGCCAGGAGCCGCGGCATCTGCTGTGCGGTCCTTCTTCTTGCGATTTTTGGTGTCCGCGCGGCGCGGATTCTTCGGGGCGTTGTTTGGAACAATCGCAGAAGGATCGGCATTGCTTACATCAGGAAGCGGGGCTTCCTGATCTTTGGCAGTCGGACCGGGGCGGGTTGCGCCGGAGACGCCGGACTGTTCTTTGAAACCAACCAATTGCTCAAGCTCGCTTGAAGAACGGAAGCCGTCAGTTGGCAGTTTGATGTCACTCGCATTGACCGGTTTCACCAGATACGGTGTCACCACGATCACCAGCTCAGTCTCGCCGCGGCGGAAATCGCGGCTGCGGAACAGATTGCCGAGGATCGGCACATCGCCAAGGCCGGGGGCCTTGTCGAGCGCGTTTTGCGAACTTGTGCTCATCAGACCGGCAAGCATGAAGCTTTGGCCGGAGCCGAGTTCTACGGTTGTTTCTGTGCGGCGAATTGTCAGCGCCGGAACCTGAAACCCGTTAAGCGTGACCGACCCCTGCGTAGACAGCTCGGAAACTTCCGGGCGGACGCGCAGCGAGATGCGGCCATTGGCCAGAACGGTGGGTGTGTAGGCCAGGCTGACACCGAAATCGCGATATTCGATCGAGACGTTGCCCAGACCCTGACTGATCGGGATCGGGAATTCGCCGCCCGCAAGGAACGTAGCGGTTTCGCCCGAAAGCGCGGTCAGATTTGGCTGTGACAGTGTAGTGATCAGACCGAGACGTTCGGACAGATCCATCGCGCCCAAAACGTTGAGACCGAACAGGCGGCCAAGCCCGGCAAGCGATGTTCCGCCTTGGGAATCGATCGCAGGACCTGTCAGTGTTTCGGTCAGGATCGAACCATTATCATCAAGGACAAACTGGCCCATCGCGTCAAGCACCGGGATCTGCTGGCTCACGCCGGCAGCGCCGTTGCCCGCAGACAATGGTCCGCCGAAATTGAAGCCGTTATCCTGGCCCAGAACGCGGCCTGATCCGATCGCACCGCGGAACCCGTTGGTTCCGTCTGCGGTGGTCAAGTTACCGCCAATCTCGCGGACGAGGCTGCGGCTGACTTCGGCGAACTTCACTTGCAGATTGACCTGCAGCGGAGTTGCCGTTTTCAGGCGGGTGATGACATTGGCGTCTTCACCCAGAAATGCCTGGACCAGACGCTGCGCTTCGGCTGCGTCTTCGGGTGCGCTGACTGTACCTGTAAGCAGGACGGTGTTTGAACCCATCGTCGCGACATTGATGTTGGCCTCTGGCATGGCCAGCGCCATCATCTGGTCGATGCTTCCGATATTGTTGCCAACGCGGATGTTGGCGGCAAAGATCACATCACCGCGAGCATTGCTGGCATAGACTGTCGTCTCGCCGCCCGCTTTACCGAACAGGTACAGCTGACGCTGAGATTTGACCTGCACATCGGCTACGCGATCGTCGGCGACAAAAACGTCGGCCATTGAACCGGGGATGGTGACCAATTCGCCTTTCCCGATCGACAGGACAATATCCTGCGATGGTTTGACGACTTGCTGAGCCGTTGCCGTTGCCAGCGGAACCGCTGCAATCGGAGCTGCGGCGATACTCGCGAGCAGCAATTTGGCTTTAAGTTGGCGCTTCATTGTGCGGCCCCCCATGGATTTCCCGGTGTCCGCAGATGCGGATTTCAAGCGTGGTGTCTGACGAAACATTGATATTCTCCTCAGCGCACAAGCTGCGAATTGGTGCTGCTGCTGCCGGTGTTGACAGGGACTTCGCGGGTATCTTTGCCGCGGGTCACACGAACCGTTGGACCAGGATTGATCGCCACGATGCCCGACTTGGCAGCGCTGCCTGAATATCCTTGCTCCTGTGCTTTGATCCGGCGGTTGATGATCGCTTCATCTTTGACCTGGATCGACCGGCGGAACTGCGACAGGCCAAACGAAGATTCGTAAGACTTGCTTCCAGAGACTGGACCGCTGCGTGCAGCGCGCAAGATACGCTCTTCTTCCTCAGGGCTTGCGCCATCGGGAATGTTGACATCACCGCGAGCGATTGCCCGTTCAAGTTCTGCCTGGCTGTCGGCCAGCGGACGCAGGGACAAGCTGAGCGTGCCCATGGTCTGAGCAAGGCCAACCTGCTCGGCAATTTCCGGCGTCACTTCGACTGTGACCGTGCGGAAAGCGCGAACAACAGTCTTGCCTTCCTCATTGGTTACCGTCTCGGTCGATTGGTCGGTGGCAAGAACGCGGACATTCTTGAGGATGGTTTCCGATCCTTCATATTCCAGATCGGTCACTTCGCTGCGATATTGCTGGGTCAGGACCACATCGACGCGGTCACCCGGGAAAACGAAGCCAGCGACACCGGTACGGGCCGAAACCGGCACAGTGACAGCGCGCATACCAGGGGCAAGCGCCGCAGCCAGAAAGCCGCGATCGCCGGGGCTGACAAGAGAACCCTGAGTAAGGGGCTCACCAGCGGTAACCGGGAAACGGACAACCGTCCCGATCAACTGGTTCACATCGGATTCGCCATCAAGGAAATAGGCATCCTTCACCAGTTCTTCGGGCCATTGCTGGTAACCCAGCGCATCAGCCGTAATGATCGTGCCTGCGGGCAGACCGCGATTGGCAACAAGAACTTTCGGGCCGTCTGGCTCAGGGGCCGCGAGGACCTCCGGCGCAGCGCCTTCTGCGAACATGCTCCGCGCAGCAAAAGCGGTACCAATCGCGATGATCAGCGCTCCAAGCAGCAGAACCAGTTTCTTCCTATCCATGGCTTCTAAGCCCCCTAAAATGTGCCCTCAGAAAATGATCGGGCGGGTATGGTTGAATGTCGTAGGCCTTAATTGGTTAAAATCGGGTTCACGCGATGCCGGCAGTGCTGGGCATGTAATTCGCAGCAAGGACCCAAAGCCCCCCGAAAGCGATGGCCACACCATAGGGAATGGCGAGGCGTTCTTTTTGTTGTTGGAGAAAATGCCAGGCGCCCATGACGATGGTCAGAACCCCGCCGGCCAGCGCCATAATGATGATCAGTTGGACAAACGAATTGGGTTCAATCCACAGCGCCAGCGCGGTCAGCAATTTGACATCGCCGCCGCCCATCATGCCCAATGCAAACATCCCTGCAAGCACGGCAAAGGCCGCGGCAGCTACGCCAACCTGCATGGCAATATCGGGCCATAGCGACAGCCCGCTGCTCCACCAGAACAACGGCGCACCGATGGCGATGGCGAGATTCAGCTTATTGCTGATCTGGCGGCTGCGGATATCGGTGAATGCGGCAAAGACGAGCGCAATTGCCAAGGCAATCAGCAAACCGTAGTGAAGATACATTGTAAGCATCAAAGCCCCCAAAGGTGGCCCGCCGAACTGTCCGGCTGGACCGATTAAGGGTGTTGTTACTGGTGAGTGCTTACCAAATAGTAACCAAACCCAGAGGCTTGAAATTATCCAAGTGAGTGAAGCATTGCCCTTAAATCAGCCAGCCACAGGTGCCGCCATTGATCGCCGGGTCATCCCGCCTGACGCGAGCGAGACAATCTGGCACGCACCAGACGGACACGCCGTTCGGCGCATCGACTGGCCGGGCGCAGCGACAGGCGGCGACGCGCAGCCGCGCGGCTCAATCCTGTTTTTGCCGGGACGCGGTGATGCCTATGAAAAATACCTCGAATGCCTGGAACAATGGCACCGCGCCGGTTGGCGTGTAACCGGCGCCGATTGGCGCGGACAGGCGGGCAGTGGGCGTTTGGCCGGCGATGAAGTGACCGGACATATTTCTGATTTCAATGTCTGGGTCGATGATCTGGCGGCATTATGGGCGGATTGGACGGCGCATACGCCGGGCCCCCACGTGCTGGGCGCGCATTCCATGGGCGGTCAGATTGTGATGCGCGCTTTGGTCGATAATCGCATTGCGCCGGACGCTGTATTCCTTAGCGCGCCTATGCTCGGCATGGCGGGGCCGCCTTTGCCCATTCCGATGCTGCATGGTGTCGCGCAGGTGATGACCAAGGTTGGTGATCCGCTCAGACAGGCTTGGAAATGGAGCGAGAAACCCGGTCAGTTGCCAGTGGGCCGCGCGACATTGCTGACGCATGATAAAGACCGTTACGCGGATGAAGCGTGGTGGCGCGAGGCGCGGCCAGAATTGGTCATGGGCCCTGCCAGTTGGCACTGGGTTGAGCGGGCTTATGCATCATGGCGTGAATTGGAAGAGCCGGGCGCGCTTGAAAAGGTAAAGACGCCCATTCTGATCGCGTCGACCAAAGCCGACAAATTGGTTAGTCATGATGCCAATGTGCGCTCTGCCGGTCGCTTGCCCAATGCCGAATTGATGGAATTGGGCGATGAAGCCGCGCATGAAATCCTGCGCGAAGTGGATGCCGTGCGTGACCGCGTAATGGCCAAGATTGCAGACTTCCTCGATAAAAACGCCCCGCCTGTCTCTGGCTGAATTACTATGGCCGAGATGATTTACGACTTTGCGATCGCAGGCGCAGGTATGGCGGGTGCCAGCCTCGCGGCGGAGCTTGCTCCATATGCCAGCGTGCTGGTGTTGGAGGCTGAAGATGCACCGGGATACCACGCAACCGGACGATCGGCCGCATTCTGGGAGGAATGTTATGGCGGACCCGGCGTTGTCCCGCTGACGCTCGCCTCGGGCCGCTATTTGCGTGAGAACGGTTTTTTGACAGAACGCGGGGCGCTTTACGTCGGGCGCGGTGAGGACCGGGATCAGGTTGATGAGTTTGTAGATACGTTCAGCGGAACCGGCGTCACCATCGAACGCCTCGGACGGACCGGCATGGCCGCGCGGGTGCCGCATCTTCGCAAAGAATGGTGTGATGCCATCTGGGAAGCTGCCTGCGCCGATATTGATGTTGCCGGGCTGCATCAGCATTACCTTAAATCAGCCAAAATGCAGGGTGCGCAGATCAATTGCCGCGCCCGAATTGCCGGATTGAACCGGGATGCCGGTGTCTGGACCATCGCGACCGAAGCGGGCGACGCCTACCGGGCAGAAACAGTCATCAATGCTGCGGGGGCTTGGGCCGATAATCTTGCCCAATTGGCCGGAGCCGCGCCGATTGGTATCGAACCGCTGCGCCGCACGGTCGTGCAATTGCGCGTTTCGCCTGCGGCGCCTGCTGATCTGCCGTTGGTGCTCGACATCAACGGCGCGTTCTATTTCAAGTCCGATAATGGCCGATTGTGGCTAAGCCCGCATGATGAAATCCCGACTGTGCCGTGCGATGCCGCGCCGGAGGAGCTTGATGTCGCGACTGTGATCGACCGGTTCCAGAAAGTGACAGACTGGCATATCGAAGCCGTCGAGCGCCGCTGGGCAGGCCTGCGCAGTTTCGCACCGGACAGATTGCCGGTGTATGGCCGAGATCCGCATCAAGAAGGCTTTGTCTGGTTCGCCGGGCAGGGCGGCTTTGGTATCCAGACTGCGCCGGCAGCCGCACGTTTGGGTGCGCAAATCATCTTGGGACATGATGCGGATGATCTGACCCGCGGTATTGACCCTGCGCCGTATAATCCGTCTCGATTTTTTACAATTGCAGCAGCGTCACAGTCTAGCCAAGCCAGCGGTGATATGTAACATAACGGTCAACCAACGCACTCACCAAAGGGAGAAAAATAATGGGCCATCATTTTGAAATCTATAAAGACAAGTCCGGCGAATTCCGCGTCCGCTTTAGCTATAACAGCGAAGTGATGTTCTCGACGCAGGGTTATTCGAGCAAGTCGTCTGCACAAAACGCGATCGATTCGATCAAGAAAAACGGCCCGGGCGCCGATGTCGTAGACAACAGCTAGGCTGCGATTGAACGTCATGTTCTAAACGGGCGTGCCCTTTGCGGGGTGCGCCCGTTTGCTATTCGGCTTCCGGTTCGCCAGCGGCGATCTTGTCTGCCGCATCGCTGGCAAGGATATCGACCCGTTCATTTTCAACGTGGCCGTTGTGGCCTTTCACCCAGTGCCATTCAATTTCGTGCCGCGCCGCGACTTCGATCAGTTCATGCCACAGGTCTTCGTTGCGGACCGGTTTTTTGCTGGCTGTGACCCAGCCTTTGCGTTTCCAGCCCTCGACCCACTTGGTGATGCCGTCGATCACATATTTGCTGTCGGAATAGATTTCGACCTGACATGGCTCGATCAAAGCGCCTAGCCCTTTGATAACTGCTGTCATTTCCATCCGGTTGTTGGTGGTGTCCTCCTCGCCTCCGGATAACTCTTTTTCGTGCTTACCCATTCTGAGCAAGGTGCCCCAGCCGCCCGGTCCCGGATTGCCTTTGCAAGCGCCATCAGTGAAGATTTCGACCTTTTTCATATTTCGTTTCTTGTGCTCTTTTGAATGATCATCTGAACACGCTGTTGCCGTGTTGGTTATAAAATTGCCAGCGTTTGGCGAACTGCATCGGATCTTTGCGGGTGACGAGCGCATCATCGGGCGTGTCGAGCCAGTCTTCGGCCCGGCTGGTGACAAACCGCAGGGCCACACCCTTTGCGATTTCGGCCAGCAAATCGCGTTCGCGTGGCTCCAGCTGGCGCGCGCTTTCATAACCAGCCATCAAAGCCGAACCGACATTCTCGCGGTATCCGCCATCACCGGCAAAGCACCATGCCGCATGGGTTGTCGCAAGATCGAGAGCCATCGCTCCCGTGCAGGCAAAGTAGAAATCAATGAGGCCGGTCACTTTATCGCCCAGCATCAGGACATTGTCCGGAAACAGATCAGCATGAATATTGGCTTGAGGCAGATCGGCAAGATCGATGGCTGCTGCGGCGCGCGCGGGCGCGATCATCGCTGGCAGATCCGGGTGGATCGAAGCCAGTCCGCCTTCGCCGCATTGCTCCAGCACCGCCAGATTATCCGCAAAACCCATTGTGTTGGCGCGGTTGAGGGTGAAATCCTGACTGGCGATATGCAGCTGCGCCAAAACTTTGCCAACAGAACGGGCCTGATCAGGGGTCGGATGCGTAGGCGAGACTCCGGGAAGAAATTCGATCAGGGCCACCGCTTTGCCGCTTTCCATCCGAAACGCCGCGCCGCTGCGGTCGTGGATGGTGCGCGGCACAGGGCAGCCTTTGGCCGAGAGATGATCCAGCAGGCCAAGGAAATACGGCAGGTCGCCCAATTCGATCCGGCGTTCGTACATGGTCAGGATATAGCGTGACCGGGTTGTTTCGATCAGCCAGTTGGAATTGGAGACGCCTTCGGCAATACCTTTGGCCGAAACCAGATCGCCAACATCATAATGCGCGATCAGCTCGGCTAGATCTTCCGCGCCAAGATGGGTGTACACTGCCATACGTGCGGCCGGTCCGGTCTATTCGGTTAACTGTCGTGGCAGTTTAAAGACCATCTTCTCTTCGGCGGCAGTGATGGTTTTTTCATGAACATCGCGCAGCTGGCCGATGGCGTTCACCACTTCGCGAACCAGAACTTCGGGGGCCGATGCGCCCGCTGTCAGGCCCAGAGTTTTGACGCCGTTAAGCCATTCCGGGTCAATTTCGTCGGCGCGCTGGATCAGCTTGGCCGGTGTTCCCAGCCGTTCGGAAACCTCAACCAGTCGCAGCGAATTTGAAGAATTGGGCGCGCCGATGACAAGCACCAGATCGCAGTCAGGGGCCAAATCCTTTACCGCTGCCTGACGGTTGGATGTCGCATAACAAATGTCTTCGGCTTTTGGTCCGCGAATATTGGGAAAACGCCATTCCAGCGCGGCGATCACTTCGGCTGTGTCATCCACCGACAGCGTGGTTTGCGTCAGATAAGCGAGCTTTTCGTCGGTATCGAAAGGAAGTTTGTCGACGTCCTCGATTGTCTCCACCAGCGTCATCTGGCCCGGTTCAACCTGTCCCATTGTTCCGATAACTTCGGGGTGGCCTTCGTGGCCGACAAAAATGATGTGCCGTTTCTTTTCAATCTGGCGCTCTGCCTGACGGTGAACCTTCGATACCAGCGGACAGGTCGCATCAAGATAGATCATGTTGCGGCGTTCTGCCTCTGCCGGGACTGATTTGGGCACGCCATGCGCGCTGAATACAACCGGCGCATCGGCGGGCACTTCGTCCAATTCCTCGACAAAAATCGCGCCTTTGGCTTTCAAACCTTCGACGACATATTTGTTGTGGACGATTTCATGCCGGACATAGACGGGCGCACCATAGCGTTCGAGCGACTTTTCGACGATCTCGATCGCACGGTCTACACCGGCGCAAAAGCCGCGCGGTGCCGCGATCAGCAGGTTAAGGGGGGCTCTGTCGGTCTGAGCGTCGGAATTGTTAAAGGGCGCGTTCATGTCACCCCCTCTAGCGCTTTGCTGCGCGCACCGCTAGGGCGTGTGCAACAGCTGCGATGATTGTTTTGTGGCCAATTGGATCGATTATTCGAGGACGTGTTTTTCATGGCTTTTCGCACCCGTATTCTTTCTGCCGCCGCGCTTGCTGTTGGTTTGGCAGGGTGTGCCAGCGAAGGTGATCTGGTGGTTGATCAGGGCGTCGGGATCACGGCGGTTCTGAGTTCGTGCCCTGCCGTTGGTATTCCTGATTATACCGGCGATGTCACGGTGTTCCGCACGGCGGGCGACCAGACATTGAGCAATATGGACATGACCGCTTCGATGACCAATCTGCGTTCAACCTGCAACGAAAGCGGCGATCGTGTTTACAGCGAGGCGAGCTTTGATGTTCTGGCCCGGCGAACCGATGTTCGCGGTGCGCGGACTGTATCGCTGCCTTATTATGTCACTGTCCTGCGCGGCGGCAGCGCGGTCGTGACCAAGCGTGTTGGCGCGGTTACTATCAGCTTTGCCGATGGCGAGGAACGCGCCAGCGCCAGCGCGAAAGCGGGATCATTCATTGATCGTGCCGCGGCAAGCCTGCCCGAAGACATTCGCAAGCAGATCACGCGCAAACGCCGTCCGGGCGATGTCGATGCGGCGCTTGACCCCTTGGCCGCGCCAGAGGTGAAAGCCGCGATCCAGCGCACCCGTTTCGAGATGCTCGTGGGTTTCCAGCTTACCGAGGATCAATTGGCCTACAACGCGACACGGTGATTTCGCGCGCGCCGTCGGGCCTTGGGCACGCGTTTCGCGCCGATAGACGTGTTACATTCGGCCTTTGTCCTGTGCTTGTTTTTGCGCTAACCGCGCCGGTGATATGAACTCCAAAATAACTCTTTACGCGGCCTATGCGGCCATCGTTGAAACTGTGCTGTCTCAGCTGGCAAGTGAAGGTGTGCTTCCCGCCGATGTCAGTTTCGCCAATGTGACGGTAGAGCCGCCGCGCGATCCCTCGCACGGTGATCTCGCGACGAACGCCGCGATGGTGCTGGCCAAACAGGCCAAAACCAATCCGCGCGCACTGGCAGAGCAGATTGCGGCGAAACTCGCTGCGCAAGACAGCATTACCAGCGCGGAGATTGCTGGTCCCGGATTCATCAATCTGCGCCTCGATCCAGCCGCATGGCTGACCGAACTGGCCGCTATTGCCGAAATGGCGGACGATTATGGTCGCTCCGATATGGGCGCAGGGCGCATCGTGAATGTCGAGTATGTCTCGGCCAATCCGACCGGCCCGATGCATATGGGCCATTGCCGCGGTGCGGTGGTGGGCGATGCGCTGTCTAGCTTGCTCGAATTTGCCGGCCATACCGTGACGCGCGAATATTACATCAATGACGCTGGCGGACAGGTCGATACCCTCGCCCGTTCGGCGCATTTGCGTTACCGCGAGGCGCTTGGCGAGGATATCGGCGAAATCCCCGAAGGCCTTTATCCCGGTGCCTATCTGAAGCCGGTGGGCGAATCGCTCGTCAAGGAATTTGGTGACAAGCACGCCGCCGAGGACGAAGCCGACTGGCTGCCGATCTTCCGCGCGGAAGCCGTCACGCGGATGATGGAACTGATCAAATCAGACCTCGCTTTGCTGGGGATCCATCACGATGTGTTTTCATCCGAAGCGGCGCTGCATGCGGCGGGCAAACCGGATGAGGCAGAGGCGTGGCTGCGGGCGAATGATTTTGTCTATGACGGTGTCCTCGAAGCACCGAAGGGCAAGGCCCCGCCGGAAGACTGGGAGCCGGTTGAACTGCCGCTGTTCCGATCGACCAGGTTCGGCGATGATCAGGACCGCCCGATCAAGAAATCAAATGGCGCGTGGACGTATTTTGGGGCCGATCTGGCCTATCACATGCAAAAGGCTGCGCATGCCGACGAATTGATCGATATCTGGGGCGCTGACCATGCGGGCACGGTAAAACGGATCAAGGCGGCCGTGGCTGCCTTGTCCGAAGGGCAGGGCCGGCCGATGCCATTTGACGTAAAGCTGGTCCAGATGGTTCAGCTGATGCGCGGCGGCGAGCCTGTTAAAATGTCCAAACGTTCGGGCAATTTCATCACGATCGCCGATATGATCGAGGAAGTGGGCAAGGATGTGGTGCGCTTCACCATGTTGACCCGCAAACCCGAAGCGCAGATGGAATTCGACTTTGCCAAAGTGGTCGAGGCATCGAAGGACAATCCTGTCTTTTATGTCCAATATGCCCACGCGCGGATCCGATCGACTATGCGTAAAGCGGCAGAGGCGGGTTTTGCGCCTTCGGCTGATGCGCTTGCGCAGCTGGGCGAGGAAGAAATCGCTCTGATTCGCAACGCTGCTCAATTCCCGCGCATTATCGAAGCCGCTGCCAAGGCGCGCGAGGCGCACCGCGTCGCCTTTTACCTCTATGATCTTGCCGCTGATCTCCATGCGTTCTGGAATTTGGGTAACGATAATCCGCAAAAGCGGTTCATCGTGGAACAGGATAAGGGTTTAACCGAGGCGCGGCTTTTCCTTGGCCAGGCAATCGGGCAAGTAATCCGCAATGGTCTTGCTGTATTGGGAGTAGAGGCCGTCGAATCAATGTGACCGACCCGAAAGTCGGGCAATGGCCGGATGGTAAAGGTACTAAAGCATGATTGTTCAGGGCGAATTTGAGCAAGGTGACAGCACCGGAGATACCGGTGATGAGCTTGATCTGTCTGAAACAGATAGCCTTCCCTGGCTGGAGGCAGACGAGGATGATGACGAAGGCGGCGTCGATATGGCGCAGATCTTTGGATTTGGTGCGGTTTTGCTCGCCCTGCTGCTCGGCGTGGTAGGCGCGATCTATTTGCTCACCAATCGCACCAGCGCCGATGCGCCGGTAGCCGATGGAAGCACTATCGAAGCGCCCGAAGGCCCCATCAAAGAACGACCCGATGATCCCCAGGGCAAGGAATTTGCCGGGACCGGCAATGTCGCGCCTGCTGTGGGCGAGGGGCGGACCCGTCAAAGCCAGATCGGCAGCGGTGGCTCAGCCGACACAGGCTCAACCGTTGCCAGCGCCGCCGGCGCGGCAGATGGTGCATCAGGATCGGCCCAGACGACCCCGACCTCGGGTTCGGCGGCCTCGGGTGCATCGGAACCAGACGCAGGCGGAGCATCAGGCAAGATTACAACTGCATCCTCCGGTTCGAACAGCGGTGTCGGCGTCCAACTCGCCGCCTATTCATCGCGTGCTCGCGCAGAGCAGGGCTGGTCGCAGCTTTCCCGCCAAACCGATGCGCTATCGGGCGTGCGTTACCGCGTTGTAGAAGGCGTTGTGGATGGCGGCACAGTCTACCGGCTTCAGGCCGTCGCCAATGACCGCGCTGCCGCCGATACGCTATGCCGCGCGATCAAGGCGGACGGGCTCGACTGCGCCGTAAAACGGTAAAGACACGCGGCAATCGCGCGGCGCATTGCGTCCGGCTGCGGCGGCGCGCTGTTTTCCCCCATAATAGGTGGTGAATGCGCTTGCCTGGCTGCGCCCCTGATGTAACTCTTTGCCTATGATTCCGGCGATATTTGGATGCAGCGGCCCTGAACTGACGGCCGATGAGCGCGCTTTCTTCCGCGATGCGGATCCGGCGGGCTATATCCTGTTCGGCCGCAATTGCGAAAATCCTGCACAATTGCGCGCGTTGACCGATGAATTGCGCAGCCTTCACGGGCGCGAGCGTCTGCTGATCTCGATTGATCAGGAAGGCGGAAGGGTTGCCCGGCTGCGTCCGCCGCAATGGTCCTCCTATCCAGCGGGTGAGGCATTTGACCGGCTCTACGCGCTCGCTCCGGCAAGCGCGATTGAAGCTGCGCGTGCCAATGCCCATGCGATGGCGCTGGAATTGTCGGCGATGGGCATCACCGTGGATTATCACCCCCCGCTTGATGTGCGTCAGGACGGCGCGCATGATGTAATTGGTGATCGCTCATTGGGGCGCAATCCCATGCAGGTCGCGGCCATTGGCCGTGCATTGCTTGACGGTTTGGCGTCAGGCGGGGTCACCGGATGTATCAAACATATGCCCGGCCACGGCCGCAGCAATGTCGATACGCATAAGGAAATGCCGACAGTCCGCGCCAGCGCCGAAGAACTGGAAAGCGATCTTGCCCCGTTTCGCGCGCTCAATTCGGCGTTGATCGGCATGACGGGACATCTGTTGTTCCCGGTCTGGGATGCGGAAAATCCCGCCACGCTTTCGGCAACGGTCATCAAAGATGTGATCCGCGGACAAATCGGGTTCGATGGTCTGCTGCTAACCGATGATATCGATATGGAAGCGCTCGACGGGACCATTCCCGAACGCTCCGCCCGCGCACACGCAGCCGGCTGTGACATCGTGCTCAATTGCTGGGCCAAGATGGATGATATGAAGGGCATTTGCGAGGCGCTGCCCCCCATGACCGAGGCGTCTTCCCGTCGGCTTGACCGCGCTTTGGCAGACACGCGCATCGCGCCTGTGATTGCCGAACAGCAGCGCGATCTGCTTGCCAAACGCGATGCACTATTGGCGCTTAGCGGGGAGGCGGCATGACCGAAACCGATCCACGGCAGGACGGATTCATGCTGACTGGCGGCGCTATCGGGGCGTCAGAACCAACCGCGCAGATGCCCGCATCATGGCCCGAAGACGAAGCTGCAAAGCAGGGCGCGAAATCGGGTGACAATGCGCTTTATCTGGAGCTGGACGGGTGGGAAGGCCCGCTTGATCTGCTGCTCGATCTGGCGCGGCGCCAAAAGGTGGATTTGCGGCAAATTTCGATCCTCGCACTGGTCGATCAATACCTCACCTATATCGAACAGGCCGAAGCCCTCCGGTTGGAGCTGGCGGCGGATTATCTGGTGATGGCGGCTTGGCTTGCCTATCTGAAATCGGCGCTGCTGCTGCCCAAGGACGAGCAGGAAGACCCCAGCCCCGAAGAACTCGCGCTGCGGCTGCAATTGCGGCTGGCCCGGCTGGGTGCGATGCGCGAAGCGGCTGCGCGTCTGATGGCGCGGGACCGGATTGGCCGGGACATATTCGTTCGCGGCGCGCCCGAAGGATTGCGGATTGACCGAAAGACCCAATGGAAAAGTGACGCCTATTCGCTGATCCAGGCCTATGGTCAGGTAAAAGCGCGCACTGCGCCGCGCATTTATCATGTCGCAGACCGGCCTGTTATGACGCTGGATAGCGCGCTCGACCGCGTTTCCGCGATGCTTGGCGTTACGCTGGAATGGATGGAAATCCGCGATTTTCTGCCTCGCCATGCGGGCGCGAAATTGCGCAAATCGGCGCTCGCCTCAAGTTTTGTCGCCGCGCTGGAGCTCGCGCGCTTGGGTAAAGCCGAGATCGCTCAGGATGAACCGTTTTCCCCGCTGCGCATTCGTCGCCTGAAACAAGGCGAACGCGCATGAACGCAGAGACTTCGGGGGGCAGCCGGCCAGACAACAATATTCCGCATGACAGCGTGCCCAGCGATGATGTCAGTTCGGACACATCTGCGCCGGGGATGGCCCCCGATGAAATCGAGCGGGCGTTGGAAGCCACTTTGTTCGCATCAGAAGAGCCAATGGGCGTCGATGCTCTGGCAAAGCATTTGGGCGATTTGGCGACTTCCGATGTACGCAGCGGGCTGAAATCGCTCGCATCGCGATATGAAAAACGCGGCGTTCAATTGGTTGAACGCGGCAAGCGGTGGCATTTTGAAACTGCGCCTGATCTTGCGCATTTGCTGCGCCGTGAACGCGAGCAGGTTCGGCGTCTGAGCCGAGCGGCGACAGAGGTGCTGGCGATCATCGCCTATCATGAGCCTGTAAGCCGGGCAGAGATTGAATCGATCCGGGGTGTTCAAACCAGCGCGGGTACGCTGGACGTGCTGATGGAGGCTGGCTGGATCAAGCTGGCCGGACGCCGCGAAGTTCCCGGGCGCCCGGTTATCTATGCAACGACGCCGGATTTTCTCGATCATTTTGGCCTTGAATCGCGGCGCGATTTGCCCGGCATGGATGAATTGCGCGCCGCCGGTCTGCTCGATCCGGTGGATGAAGCGCTGGAAGAGGCGATGGACAGTTTTGGCAATCCCGACCCGCAGGGTGATAAGGGCGATGATCAGGAGCGCGATGAGGCCTCTGAAGAGGACGCCGACGACAACTGATTGGTGGTGTTCGAGAATTGAAATGCCGGCATGACTGGCATCGCGGACCGTTCGCGCCTATATTGAATATCTATTTTGGAAAAGAGAGACACCTAATGGGCGGTATCGGCATCTGGCAAATCCTCATCGTGGCGCTTGTCGTCCTCGTCCTGTTCGGGCGTGGCCGCATCTCCGAAATGATGGGCGATTTTGGTAAAGGCATTTCGAGCTTTAAAAAGGGCATGACCGAAGAGGTCGATGATACGCCCGCTTCCAAAGCTCAAATTGAGGCACCGACAAAGGATGCCGCCACCACTGAAACCAAGGCGAGCGAAAAGAGCGATTCGCCCAGCTGATTTCGCTGTGCCGCGCGTTTTGAACTTACGGGTTCGGATTCTGCGCGGATAAGGGTACTTCATGTTCGATATCGGCGCTGCTGAACTTCTGGTTATCGTGATCGTCGCGATCCTTGTGATCGGGCCGAGCGAAATGCCGCGCGCCATGCGCACCGCGGGCCGATGGATCGGTCAGGTCCGCAAAGTCTCCAGCCATTTCAGAGCGGGCATCGATACGATGGTGCGCGAGGCTGAACTGGAGGACATGGAGAAGAAGTGGAAGGCGCAAAACGAAGAGATCATGCGGCGCTCTGCGGTCACGAGTGAAGCCGAGGCAGGGGAGCCGGTCATGACCGGGCCGCCGCCTGTTGATCAAGTGCAAGGCCCCGATCCCGAGGCTGACGATCCGGCACCATCTTCACCGGCTGCTCCGTCTCGTTCCGCAACTGACGCCAATTCTAAGACATCACCGAAACCGGCACCTGACGCAGCGCCCGAGCTGCCGCTTGATCCCAATACACGTTCAAAAGGGTAGCCCGCAGGTCATGGCATTCAAGATCGACGATATCGACGAAAGCCGCGCGCCGCTGCTCGATCATCTTATCGAGCTGCGCACCCGGCTTGTACGGGCGGTGATGGCGCTGGCTGTCGGGTTTGGCGTGTGTCTGTATTTTGCCGATCCGATCCTGGCTTTTTTGGTTAAGCCGTTGAAAGACGCGTTTCCGGACGGGCAGGGCCAGCTGATCTTTACCAAGCTGCCCGAACTGTTCTTTGTCGATCTGAAAGTTGGTCTGTTTGCTGGTTTTATGGTCAGCTTTCCGATCATTGCAAACCAGCTTTGGGCGTTTGTCGCGCCCGGATTGTATGCGCGGGAGAAAAAGGCGTTTTTGCCATTTCTGATCGCGACACCTGTGCTTTTCATCGGCGGTGCATCGCTCGCTTACTTTGTGGTCATGCCCACTGCGTTTCGGTGGTTTCTGGGTTTTGGCGGCGATGCCGGCGGTCTGACGGTGGAGGCATTGCCGGCTGCCGGTGAGTATCTCGACCTGGTAATGCAGTTCATTCTGGCTTTTGGGCTGACCTTTTTGTTGCCGGTTTTGCTCATGCTGCTGCACCGCGCGGGGATTGTCTCTCGCGCTCAGCTGGCAGGAGCGCGGCGGTATGTGATTGTCGGTGTTGTGGCGCTTTCTGCGATTGTCACACCGCCTGATCCGGGTTCCCAGATCATCTTGGCCCTGCCGCTCTTGTTGCTGTTCGAAGGCTCATTGGTGCTGATGAGGTTTCAGGAACGGTTTGTGACCTCTGAACCGGATGCAGCGGACGAAGGCGAGGGCGAAGATTCGTCTACAGGCAATACTGATACAGAGCAGGCGAAGAACGCCGACTGATCCATTTAGCCAGGATGTGCGTATCAGGCGCGTGTGTATCAGGCACGTCTGTATCTGGCGTTCTGTATCTAGCAGTCTTGAACGCACCGAGACGGATGACGTCTGCTGAAAAGATGGTTCATTTTCATCTGCAGGTGCACGGCCCAAATCATAGTTACCGTGCGTTGGAACCATTTCGGTAAATTTGTATCGGACGCAGGCGAGTCAAATTCGCACAAAAAAAGGGGCCCGCAAGCGGACCCCTTGAATTTGTCGTTTCCGACCAGCTTATGGGCTGGTAGGTAGGTCTTCGCCGTCGTCATCAGCGATGATGATGATGCCTGCGATTACGGCAGCAGCAGCGAGAAGAGCAATAAGAATACCGTTCTCACCTTCAAGTTTGCTTTCACCTTCAACCGGGGCGCTAGCACGCTCGAAAGCGGCTTCAGCGATGGCTGGTGATGCAGCGAGAGATACTGCAGCCGTTGCCAGGGCTATGTTACGGAATTTCATAATGGCGTCTCCTATTGAGCTCTTAGTTAATTTCAATCAACTTCTGACTAGACAGGCAACCTGCCGATAGCAAGCCCTAATTTGTAACGAGCTGTGTCAAGCTGGATGAAAATTCGTATTTAAGATCAGCATGTTAGTCGGTTCATCGCAGCTATCGTTCGTGTCGTCTCAGCGCTCAAAAGCTACTTTTTGCTCGCAGTTGCACAATTGCAACTGCGTAAAACGGGAAATGCTGGCTCTGATTCGCCAATTACGGATGGATTTTGGCGGAAAAGTCTCGCGCAAGGTCCATGTGATTCGGAAATCCGCGAAATTCAACGCATCCGCTTGCCGCCAACCCATACTTCCAGAATTCTGGTATCTCTGATGGCGGTGGGCGAGGCCAGCATCGGATCGCGGTCCACGAACAGGAAGTCGGCACGTTCGCCCGGTATCAATCGGCCAAAATGTCCGTCGGCAAACCCGGCATAGGCCGCATCAGCGGTAAAAGCCTTCAAGGCAGCCTCGCGGCTCACAGTCTCACTCGGAAGCCACCCGCCAAACGGCTGTCCGTCGGAATCGGTCCGGCTGATTGCGACTGCAAATCCGGCAAAGGCATCGGTGGGTTCAACCGGTGCGTCCGACCCAAAGGCCAGCTTGCCCCCGACTTTAAGGACACTGCGCCAGGCATAGGCGCCATCAAGCCGGTCAGGGCCGAGGCGGGCTTCCGCCATGGTCCGGTCGGATGTCTGATGCAAAGGCTGCATCGAGGCGATGATGCCGTGCTTGCCAAATTCGGCAAGTTCAGCCGGATCAATGATCTGCGCATGTTCAACGCGCCAGCGCCGGTCACCTGTATAGGTGCCAGACAATTCCTCGATTGCCAGCAACACGTCAGAATTGGCGGCATCGCCGATCGCATGGATTGCGGTTTGAAAATTGTCGAGCGCGGCGCGGCTCATCAAATTGCGAAGCTGGGCAGGGGTCAGCAGCGGAAGCCCTCTGGTCTGCGGTTCATCGGCATATGGCTGTTTAAGGATCGCCCCGCGCGAACCGAGGGCGCCGTCCAGATACAGTTTGATGCCGCCCATGCGCAGCTTGTCTTCATACAGCCACGGGGTCGGCCCTGGCCCGGCGATCAATTCCATCGTGTCGCCATCGGTGGCATAGGACATGATGCGCACATTCAACGCGCCCAGATCGCCTGCGCGCCGGAATGTCTGCCAATCCTCGATCGATGTTCCCATGTCCGCAACTGCGGTAATCCCGTTCGAAAGCAGTATTTCCTGAGCCTTCGCCAGGGCCGCATCGCGATCTTCCGGGCGCGGTTCGGGAACGACTTTGTTCACCAGCGCCTCTGCCGCGTCCACAAACACTCCGGCTGGTTCGCGGCTGCCGGCTTTGCGAATGATGCGTCCGCCGACCGGATCTTTATCTGCTGCGGTTACGCCAGCACGCTCCATCGCGGCGGTGTTCGCCCAGCTTGCGTGGCCATCCACGCGTTGCAGCCAGACGGGGCGATCGGATACGATTGCATCGAGTTCTTCGGCAGTTGGAAACCGGCCAAGACCCCATTTTTCCTGATTCCAGCCGCGCCCGAGGATCCACGGACGGCCCGGATTGTCTTTCGCAAAGGCATCAATTTTGGCCAGTGCACCCTCCAGCGAGGTGGTGTCAGACAAATCGAGCAATAAAGCGCCAAAACCGATGCCCATGACGTGGGCATGCGCATCAATCATGCCGGGCAGCATGACGCGGCCTTTGCCATCAAGCGCGAAATCGACATCATCTGGCCGGTCATCGCCGCGCATTAAGACATCGCGCACCTTGCCTTCGTCATCAAACACCAGACCGGTAAAGCGGATGACCTCGCCGTCCTGATCAACTGTGATGCCATCGACATTGTCCACCAGCGTGTCTGCGGCTGCGGGCACGGCGGCCAAAGCGGCATAGGCAGCAATCGCTGTGAGGGTACAAGAAGCAAAACGCATTGGGTTTATCCTTGGTCTAAGGGTTTTTGGGCGAGGCGGGTGATCAGGGCGCTGGTATCGCGCCTGCCGCCGCCTGACGCCTGAACATCGGCATAAAATTGATCGACCAGTGCCGTCACCGGAGCTGACAGGCCCAGCCGTTTGGCTTCGTCAAGCGCGTAGCCGAGGTCTTTTCGCATCCAGTCAATCGCAAATCCGAAATCAAACTCGCCTGCGGTCATGGTCGTCCAGCGATTGTCCATCTGCCAGCTTTGCGCGGCTCCCCCCGAGATGGCTTCATATGTTTTGCCAAGATCAAGACCAGCGGCCTCTGCCAGACGAACGGCTTCGGATAAACCGCCCAGAATGCCCGCGATGCACATCTGGTTCGCCATCTTGGCGGTTTGGCCAGCGCCGCTGGGGCCGACATGGACGATAGATTTTGAATAGCATTCCATGATGGGACGCGCGCGTTCAACGGCGGCGTTATCCCCTCCGCACATTACCGCAAGCTGGCCCGACACTGCGCCCGCTTCGCCCCCGCTGACAGGCGCATCCACGGCGGCGATGCCGCGTGTCTCCGCCTCGCCCGCCAGCCGCCGCGCCATGTCTGCGGACACGGTTGTATGATCGACGAGCAAGCTGCCCTTGCGCATTGTGGTTAAAACGCCGTGTTCGCTTAATGTGACACCGGTCAGGTCATCATCATTGCCAACGCAGATAAAGACTGTGTCAGCGCCCCGAGCCGCGTCGGCCGGTGTGCTGGCAAAGGTCACGTCCAGACCTTCCTCTGCAAAGGCCTCGCGCCATTTGGCGGCACGTTCGGGCGAACGGTTAAAGGCGGTGACGGTGTGTCCAGCCCGCGCGAGATGGCCGGTCATCGGCCCGCCCATCACGCCAAGCCCGATAAAAGCGATGGATTGAGGAGTGTTCATGCGGGCGTCCTAATAACCTTTCGTATGGATGCCAATGCGTTCGCTGCACCTGCGGCAAACACAAAGCTTGATTCAGCAAAGCTTGATTCAGCAAAGCTTGATTCAGCAAAGCTTGATTCAGCAAAGCGCGATTTGGAAAACCTGATCCCCGATCAATTGGTTCGGCCCGATCAAGAAATTCTTGTGAGGCTCGCGGCAAATCGAATTGCCCTTGGCGCACGGACCGCCTAACCCGCTTTGCATTATGACCAGCCAGACTGCATCAGCCCCTCTTTCCAGCCCGTCCGACGCAAGCCTCGACGAGCTGACCCTGGAAACCGTTCGCGCTGCTGCCGCGCGAATTGAAGGCGCGGTGGTGAAAACGCCGATGATGCGCTCGATCACCTTGTCGGAGATTACCGGCGCCGATATCTGGCTCAAATTCGAAAACCTGCAATTTACCGCCGCTTATAAAGAGCGCGGCGCGCTGAATGCCTTACTGCATCTGACTGACGAGCAGAAAAAGCGCGGCGTCATTGCTGCCTCGGCTGGCAACCATTCGCAGGGGCTATCGTACCACGGGACACGGCTCGGTGTACCGGTAACGATTGTCATGCCCAAGACAACGCCGACAGTAAAAGTCATGCAAACCGAAAGCGTTGGCGGCAATGTAGTTCTCGAAGGGGAAACCTTTGACGAAGCAGCGGCGCATGCGCGGACGCTTGAAAAACAGCTCGGCCTGACATTCGTCCACCCGTTCGATGATCCTCTGATCGCGGCGGGGCAGGGCACCGTGGCGCTGGAAATGCTGGACGTTAAGCCGGATCTGGATTGCCTTGTCACGCCGATTGGCGGCGGCGGTTTGATATCGGGCATGGCGACAGTCGCGCGGGCGATCAATCCCGATATCGAAGTGGTCGGTGTGCAGGCGGCCTTGTTCCCCAGCATGTTCGACCGCATCAAAGGCGAAAGCCACGATTGCGGCGGCGATACTCTGGCCGAAGGCATTGCTGTCAAAAAGCCGGGCGAGTTTACCAGCAGAGTGATCGCCGAACGCGTCGATGATATTTTGCTGGTCGATGAGCCTGCTTTGGAAAAGGCAGTATCTTTGTTGTTGCAGATCGAAAAAACCGTAGTCGAAGGCGCAGGCGCCGCCGGGTTGGCCGCAGTGCTGAGCAATCCGGAGCGTTTTGCTGGCAAAACGATTGGTTTGGTTCTGTGCGGCGGCAATATCGACACCCGCTTGCTCGCCAATGTGTTGCTGCGCGATCTGGCGCGGCAGGGACGTTTGGCGCGTTTGCGTGTGACGTTGCAGGATCGCCCCGGCGCTTTGTTCAAGGTGATGAGCCTGTTTGACCAGCATAACGTCAATATCATCGAAATCTATCATCAGCGCATTTTTACATCGCTGCCAGCCAAAGGGTTGATCACCGATATCGAGTGCGAGGCGCGCGACGCCGATCAGGTTGAACGCTTGGTCAAAGCGCTCCGGGCGAAAAACTATGAAGTGCAAATGGTTGAGCTGAATTAGCGCGCAGGCACGATTGGCTGCCCATTTTAAGCGTGTCGATTAAGGTTTGGCATTGGTGTGTCCTGAATCGCACCGTTGTATAAGGCAAACCCGCGCCCACTTGTGCAAAGTAAGGGTTTATTCACCCTGATTCATAGTTAAGGGTCTTTTACTGCGGCGCTCAAGCAGGCATAACATTGTCTTAACAGGCATCCACCAGCGACCCGCAAGAGAGGACCCGGCAAAGCCGTGACGGCACCAATTCGCTTCCCCCGTTTTTTCGTGACAAGCCCCGCGCCGTGCCCCTATTTGCCGGGACGTCAGGAACGCAAGGTTTTCACCGAGTTGAAAGGCGCGCATGCCGATCAGCTCAACGAAGCGTTGGGCCGAATTGGATTTCGCCGCAGTCAGACCGTTGCCTACCGGCCAAGCTGTCTGAACTGTCAGGCCTGTGTTTCGGTGCGCGTGGTCGCATCCGAGTTTAAGCCTTCGAGCACGCAGAAACGCGAGCTCAAACGCAACAGCGATCTGATAGCGACCGAATGCCGGCCTTGGGCCACCGATGAACAGTTTGAATTGTTGACGAAATATCTCGCAGTCCGGCACCCGGATGGCGGCATGTCCGCGATGGACGAAATGGATTATGCCGACATGGTCGAGCATACGCCTGTGACTAGCAGCCTGGTCGAATATCGCGAACCTACGATGACCGGTGAACCGGGCAAACTGGTTGGCGCGTGCCTCACCGATCGTCAGGGTGATGGGCTGTCGATGATCTATTCCTTTTACGATCCGGAGCATACAGACCGCGCGGGCCTCGGGAATTATGTCATCCTCGATCATATCCGCCGCGCCGGCGAAAACGGCCTGCCTTATGTCTATCTTGGATATTGGGTCGATGGGTCGCCGCGGATGCAATATAAAGTGCGTTACCGACCGCTCGAAAAACTGACGCGGGACGGGTGGCAGCGCATGGATCGCGACGAACAGAGCAAACTGATCGCCGAAGCTACAGCACCACGTAGCGAAAAGAGTGGAACCTTGGACGCAACGCGGGGTAAAGACGGGCAACCCGTTAAGTTTCCTGCGAGCTGATATTTGCAACGCTTACAATTGAACATGGCCTTTGTGGCCGGAATGGCATGTGCGCTTGTTCCGGTTGGCAGCCATGCGCATGCTCAGGAAACCGGCGATGATCAGGCAGAGCAATCCCAAACACCAGCCAGCGAGCCTGCGCCAACATCGCTAAACAGGCTTTCGCTCGATGATCTCATCCCGAGCGATGCGGTCAACAATGCTGAGGAATGGGCCGGGCAAAGCGGGCCGGGGGCAACTTCTCCGCAGGCCGAAGAGCGCGCAGAAGCCGATGTTGACGATGTATCGGATGCCGCCGAGGTTCAGTTAGACAGCCTCACCGATCCCGCCATTTCCGCAGCGCTCGACAATTTCGAGATTCCTCAGCCTGACCAGCTTGAGCCTGATCCGCAAGTCACCGCCATTGCCGAAATAGACGCACCCGATCTGATCGAATTTCCGGAGCTGGAAGAATTCAAAATCAGCGATGAGCTGATCCTTGCTTTTCCGAAGGACAATGATCGCTTCCCCGAGCGCACCGGATTTATCGAGCGTTTCAAGGCGCTATCGACCATCGAAACGCTTGAGGGCGGCGAAGGCACCGTGCCTCAGCTGGCTGCGCGCGCCCGCGCGGATGAAACGCTGCTGGCGGAAATGCTGCGGACCTATGGCTATTACGATGGCGAGGTTGTGCGTCAGCTATCGGGCGGCAGACGCGGCGATAATGGCGATGGGTCAAACGTTGATGTCGACCCGCAAGTCCGTTTCGATGTGCTGCCCGGTGACCGTTATACTTTCGGCGCGATTGATCTTGGCCAGCTGAACGAGGCACCCGATTTCGAGATGTTGCGGGACAGTTTTGGTATTCAGACGGGCGATCCCCTGCAATCGGACCGGATCATTGCCAAGCAGACCGATCTGCGACTCGCGCTTGGTGAAGGCGGCTATCCGTTTGCCGAAATCGATGCGCCCAGCCTGCTCATCGATCATGATCGCAGCGAAGGCGATCTGACGTTGCCGGTGGCACCCGGCGGCAAATACCGGATTGGCGGGATCGTCAGCGCGGATGAAAGCTTCCTTTCGGGCAAGCACCTTTCCCGGATTGCCCGGTTTGAAGGCGGCGACATTTATCAGGCCAGCCTTCAGGCGGATCTTCGCCGCGCTATTCTGGCAACCGGATTGGTCACCAGCGTTACCGTCGCACCGCGCGAGCTTACAGCCCCGCAAGATGGCCAGCCGGGTGAGGTTGCGCTCGACGTTGAATTTGAAGAAGCGCCGCTGCGCACAATCGCAGGCGCGGTCGGTTACGGAACGGAAGACGGCGTAAAAGTCGAAGCGAGCTGGGAGCACCGCAACCTGTTTCCATCCGAAGGCTCGATCAGGCTGCGCGGCATTCTGGGCACGCGCGAACAGCTGGCCAGTATCACGTTCAAGAAAAACAATTTCCGTGACCGCGATCAGGTTTTGACCGTTGATGCCTATGCCAGCGACATCGAAACCGAAGCGGTCGATGCGCGGACACTGGCATTGCGGGGATCATTCGAGAAGATATCCAACCTGCTTTTTCAGAAACCATTAAGCTGGCAGGTCGGCGCAGAGGTCCTCTACAGCGACGAACGCAATCGCGTGATCGGCGGAGTGGAGCGTGAGCGTCAGACGTTTAATATCTTTGGCCTGTTCGCCAGCGCCACGATTGATGCCAGCGATGACCTGCTCGATCCATCAAAAGGCTTTCGTCTGACAGGGTTTCTGGCACCCGAAGTGTCGCGCTCACAAGGCATCAATTCATTCTATCTCAGAGCGCAGGCGGATGCCTCGGTGTACCAGAATGTTGGCAGCACTGTTCTGGCCGGGCGCGTTCGCGCTGCGACGATCCAAGGCGCAGAGTTTTTCGAAGTTGCGCCTTCGCGCAGGCTGTATGCTGGCGGCGGCGGTTCGGTGCGCGGCTATGGTTTCCAGGGTGTCGGGCCGCGCAATGACTTTGGCGAGGCAACTGGCGGCGCGTCGCTGGTCGAGTTGGCGATCGAAGCGCGGATTCAGACAGGGTTGCTGGATGGAGCGGTTGAAATCGTGCCGTTTATCGATGCAGGCTCCGTCGCGCTGGGTTCGACGCCGGATTTCCGCTTTATCCAATACGGTGCGGGTGTCGGTGTTCGCTACAAGACCAGCTTTGGCCCTATCCGGGTCGATGTGGGCGCGCCGCTTAACCCGACACAGTTTGATGCACCGGTCGTGGTGTATGTCAGCCTTGGTCAGGCATTCTGATGGCCGACCCTGATATCATCGAGGAAGACCAAACCGAACCGCCTGCGCGCAAGCGTAAGCGGCGCTGGCTTAAACGGCTGGGCTGGTTGCTGGCGATCCTGCTTGCGCCGCTGCTGTTGGCTGCAATATTTTTGAGCACGCCGATTGGTAAGCGGTTTCTGGCCGATCAAATCGCCGAGGTCGCGCCTGCATCGGGCCTGCGTTTTGAAGTGGGCCGGATCGAAGGCGATATATACGGGGAATCGGTGCTGCACGATGTTGAGCTGAGCGATCCCAAGGGTGTGTTTTTGACCATACCCGAAGTTGAATTGAGCTGGCGTCCGCTCTCGTGGATCTGGAGCGGGATCGATGTCCGCAAATTAAGTGCGCGGCGCGGACGGCTTGAACGACTGCCCGAATTGCTGCCCGGTGATCCTGACGCGCCGTTCCTGCCGGATTTTGATATCCGCGTTGACATGCTTGAGATTGATCGCCTTGTGCTGGCCCCCGGTATTGCCGGTACGAACGCGCATACGGTCAATTTGACGAGCACCATCGATATCCGGTCTGGCCGTGCTTTGGTCGATGCAAATGGTACATTCGGGGCGAGCGACAGCATTGCCTTGCTGCTGGATGCGCGGCCCGACGGCGACCGGTTTGATCTGGCGCTGGATTACAATGCGGCGGCTGATGGTCCGATTGCGCAGATCGCGGGCCTGAATGCCGGCTACGAAGCACGCATCGAGGGTGAGGGCACCTGGACGAGCTGGCTCGGTCATGCGCTGATCACCCGCGAGCCGGTTGGCGGTGAGGCGCGCCGTTTTGCTGCTTTTCAATTGACCAATCAGGCAGGGACCTATGGTTTGCTGGGGCAATTGACCCTGCCATTTGACCGCGCAACCATTTTGGGCCGGGCAACCGGTGATGTGGTTTCCTTGGCGCTGAACGGGACATTGGAAGAAAGCACGTTTGACGGAAGTCTTGCAGCGGTTTCATCGGCGCTGGATCTGCGCGGAAACGGCGCGCTCGATCTTGCTGGCAACCGGTTTGACGATTTCGATGCGAGCGTGTTCATGCGCGATCCGGCACTTCTGGGTGAAGCGGTCCAATTGCGTGATGCGCGATTGTTAGCGGTAATCGACGGGCCGTTTCGTGATCTGAGGGTCGATCACACTTTGAATGTAGCAGAGCTGGACGCGGGCGCTGTAATTCTGGCTGGTTTGACGCAGGCGGGCACCGCGACATTTGACGGCACGACATTCGCAATGCCGCTTGATGCAAAAGTCGATCAAGTCACAACCGGCAATGCAATTATCGATCCCGAGCTTGTGGACGGCACGTTAACCGGCCGACTGACCTATGCCGGAACCCGGCTCAATTCGGATGAAGCGCGAATTACATTCCCGTCTTTGAATGCGGCGCTCGCTTTGCGCGGCGATACCGGTTCGGGCATCTATGCGCTTGCCGGCCCGGTGAATGCGCGCGCGCTGGCGCTTGAGGGTATCGGCACGGTTAATGCGAATGCCAAACTGGTCGCACGCTTTGGGACAAGCATTGCGTGGAGCGTGCGGGCTAACCTTGCCGGGCAGCTGGACGATGTCACCAATTCCAGCATTGCCAATGTCGCCGGAGAGAAGCTGAAGTTTAACGGCGCGTTCGGCGCGGCATCGGGTCAGCCAATTGTGCTGCGCGATATGGTGCTGGAGAGTGAACGTCTTGATGCGCGGTTTGACAGCCGTATTGTCGGAGACACCACGACCCTGGCGGGCAGCGGCAGCCATGTTGAATACGGCCCGTTCACCGTCGATGCCCAGCTTGCCGGCGATGGACCGCGCGCGACGCTGGTCCTTGCCAATCCGTTCCCCGCTGCGGGACTAACCGATGTGCGCCTTGGCATCGCGCCGAGCGATAATGGTTTTGCCATTGATACAAGCGGCGGATCGCTGCTTGGTCCGTTCACAGGTTCGCTGGGGCTGGAGCTTCCCGCCGAAGGAGCGACACGGGTCGCTATCAACCGATTGCAGGTGTACCGGACGAACGTAACCGGTGCTCTGGCGCTGGGTGATCGCGGCATTTCTGGCGATCTTTCACTTTCGGGCGGCGGGATTAATGGCACCATCGCACTGGCACCGGGCGCTGGCGGTGCACAAGGTTTCGATCTGGATCTGAAAGCGCGTCAGGCAAGCTTTGGCGGTGGCACGCCGATTGCCCTTGCGGTTGCCGATATCGACGCCAGCGGCAGTTTTGCCGATGGCAGCAGCCGCATTACCGCAGATGTTAGCGGATCTGGCCTCAACTACGGCGCGCTTTCGATCGCGCAATTCGCAGCCAATGCGCAGATTGTTGACGGCCGAGGCGACGTAAACGCTTCGATAGCAGGACGGCGCAGCGACCGCTTTATGCTCAAGCTCGATGGAGACATCGCGCCCGACAGGATCGCCGTTTTCGCGCGCGGAGAATATGGCGGCCGGGCAATCACCATGCCGCGCCGCGCGGTGTTGAGCGCACAAGACGGCGGCGGATGGCGGCTCGCGCCGACGCAAATCGGGTTTGCGCGCGGATATGCTATTGTCGAAGGCGCGACCGGCGATAATCAGACATCATTCAAAGCGCAGCTTTCGCAAATGCCGCTGCGGCTTGCCGATTTGGTCGGCAGCGAGCTCGGTCTGGGCGGGCGTCTTTCGGGTATTGTTACGTGGGACCAAATCGGCGCTGCTGCACCGATTGCCAATGCGCGGGTCCAGATCGATGATTTTACCCGCTCTGGTCTGGTGCTGTCCTCGACGCCGATTGATGTGCTCGCCGTGGCTGATCTGACCGCATCCTCGCTGACCGTGGGTGCGCGGCTGCGCGAGGATAACAAACGGCTCGGACGGCTTGATGCCCGCGTTACCGGATTGGGCCGAGGCGGCGATCTGGCCGCGCGCATCATGAACGGGCGGCTGGATGCAACATTCGCCTATGATGGAGCGGCGAGCTCGCTCTGGAGGTTGGCGGCCATCGAAACATTTGACCTGACCGGCCCGATCAGCGTGAGCGCAAAGGCGGTCGGTACGCTGTCCGATCCGCGCATCACCGGCGATCTGGCCAGCGATGACCTGCGCCTGCAAAGCGCGGTTTCGGGCACAGATATCGACGACGTGACCGCTCGGGGCCGGTTTGCCGGATCGACCCTTAGACTGACCCGTTTTGCAGGAAGCACGCGCGGCGGCGGTAGAGTCAGCGGAAGCGGGACGATTGATCTGTCGGCCATGAGCGCAAGCCGCGGTCCCCGCATTGATCTGCGCGCTGCTGCAACCAAAGCGCAATTGCTCAACGCAAACGGTCTTGATGCAACGATCACTGGCCCGCTGCGGATCGTATCTGATGGCGTCGGCGGCACCATTGCCGGGCGCGTTTCGATAGACCAGGCGAGCTGGGCATTGGGCATCGCGGCAGAGGATTTGTCTCTCCCGACTATCGCAACGCGCGAAATCAACCGGCGCGATGCGGTAACCACTGCATCGACCAGTGCGGACGCATCGTGGCGGTATCTCATCAACGCAAAAGCGCCCAGCCGCGTCGCGGTCGACGGGATGGGCCTCGATAGCGAATGGGGCGTTGATATTGCACTGCGCGGAACTGTGAATGATCCGCGCATCGGCGGCGAGGCGCGGCTGGTTCGCGGGGATTATACCTTTGCCGGAACGCGGTTTGAAATGAGCGAGGGCCGGATTGCCTTCGATGTGAACCGGCCGATCGATCCGCGCCTAAACCTTGTCGCACAAACCAGCGCAAGCGGGACCAATGTAACCGTCGCGATTACCGGCAACGCCCAAACGCCCGAGGTCGCGTTCACTTCCGAACCGGCTTTGCCTGAGGAAGAGATTTTGTCGCGCCTGTTGTTTGGCGGCTCTGTTACCTCGCTTTCGGCGACTGATGCACTGCAATTGGGCGCGGCGCTCACTGCGCTGCGCGGCGGGGGCGGGGGCCTCGATCCGATCGGCGATTTGCGGCGCTCAATCGGGCTTGACCAGCTTCGCATTGTCAGCGCCGATCCGGCCCTTGGACGGGGCACGGGCGTGGCGCTGGGTAAGAATATCGGCCGCCGCGCTTATGTTGAAATTGTGACCGATGGGCGCGGTTACAGCGCGACTTCGGTGGAATACCGCGTGACCAGCTGGCTCGCTCTGCTTGGTACGGTTTCAACCATTGGCCGCGACAGCGTGCTCGCTGAAATCAGCCGGGATTACTGACCCGGAAGTATCACTGACCCGGAAAGGTTACTGGCCGGAATAAAGCCGCGCTTCTTCAGAGCGTCTCCGCACCAGGCCTTTCAGAACCTGGCCGCCTGCCTTGTTCCAGCGCGCAAATTCCTGGGCAGCACCGGCATGATCACCGGCAACATGTTTCTTGGTCAAAGTCGCGCGGCCAATTGCGCCGGTGTTGTAGTGAAAGCTGACCATTGCATCGAATTGGGATTGGGTGGTGGGAGCATCGCCGATCGCGCGCGCAACATCGGCGGCATAGCGTTTCAGGTCTTCTTCCAGCCTCTCATCGCATTGGTTCTGCGTCCAGATGGTGTCTTCCCTGACAAAGCCGTGCAGCCCCTGGCGCGTTGCGCCCCAACCAATTGTCCACGGTGCGCCGCCCGTTCCAGGATCGGGATAGGCCGCGACCCGGCCATCGCGCCGCAGCCGCGCGCAGCCTTCGAATCGTTTGATAAGCGCGATCCCAGCCGGGCCTACTGTGAACGGGATCGGAGACGGACCGCCGGCCTGATCCAGCGCGGAATCAAGCGATCGGACCTCGCTCGTGCGAAAGCCGCGACCTAACATTTTGCGCACAGTATCGAAAACGGGTTTTCGGGGATTGGTCGAATGGTTTTTCATAAGGACACAGCCTCTTGGTTACAGCGGGGAAAGAGGCGAAACCAGATGACACACAAAAGCCGAGTAGGAAAACCGCGCCCTTAGCCGCGCGGGCGCTTTCGTGTTATTTTTCGGATGGAGGGAGAAGAGACGATGAACACTGTGAACACGCAATTGGCCACGATGTTGGCAAATTTACCTGAAAAAACCGGAAAACCTTTGAAAGACTGGCTGGCGCTGATCGCGGCGGAGCCGCTGGAAAAGCACGGACAGATCGTCAAGTTTCTTAAGGGCGATCACGGTGTCACGCATGGTTTTGCCAATCTAATCGCCAACGAGGCGCTGAAAACCGATGCGCCTGCCGATCCAGTAGCGGAGCAATATTCCGGCGCGAAAGCGGATTTGAAACCGATCCATGACGCGGTGATCGATTACGCCAAAAGCCTCGGCAGTGATGTTGAAATCGCGCCCAAGAAAACCAGCGTCAGCCTGCGCCGGGCCAAACAATTCGCTTTGATCACGCCCGCCACCAAAACGCGGATTGATCTGGGCCTCGCGCTGAAAGGCGATGATGCGGCAGGCCGGTTGGAACCTTATAACGCGATGTGCAGTCACCGCGTCCGGCTTGAAAGCGTTGCCGATTTTGACGAACAAGTGCGCGCATGGATAGCAGAGGCATATTCGCGGGCAGGATAGCAAAAAGCCGCCCGGTTTCCCGAGCGGCTTTTAATTATTGTCACCGACCGAAACCGAAGTTTCTGCCCGTCTGACTGTGTGCCCGCAGCGATGCGATCCTTGATCGCGTGAGCCAGAAGGCGAGGGCTCGGCGAGGGTGCGGCGAGGGCGCATGGCCCTCGCGCCCCAAATCAGCTGCTGTAATACATATCGAACTCGACCGGGCATGGAGTGGTTTCGGTGCGGATCACCTCTTCCCACTTAAGCTCGGCATAGGCGTCGATCTGGTCTTTGCTGAACACGTCGCCTTTAAGCAGGAATTCGTGATCGGCTTCGAGCGCTTCGAGTGCTTCGCGCAAGCTGCCGCACACGGTTGGAACTTCGGCGAGCTCTGCCGGCGGCAGGTCGTAAAGGTTCTTGTCCATGGCTTCGCCCGGGTGGATCTTGTTTTCGATGCCGTCGAGGCCCGCCATGAGCAACGCCGAAAACGCGAGATACGGGTTCGCCAGTGGATCGGGGAAGCGGAATTCGACGCGCTTCGCTTTCTCGCCTGCACCATAAGGAATGCGGCACGAAGCCGAGCGGTTGCGGGCTGAGTAAGCGAGCAGAACCGGGGCTTCAAAGCCCGGAACCAGCCGCTTGTAGCTGTTGGTGGTCGGGTTGGTGAAGGCATTGATCGCCTTGGCATGTTTGATTACGCCGCCGATGTAATACAGGCAGGTTTCGGACAGGCCGGCATATTCATTGCCTGCAAAAGTCGGCTTGCCGTCTTTCCAGATCGACATGTGGCTGTGCATGCCGCTGCCGTTATCGTCCTTGATCGGTTTGGGCATGAATGTCGCGGTTTTGCCGTATGCGTGGGCAACCTGCTGCACGACATATTTGTAAACCTGGACCTGATCCGCCGCAGTGGTGAGCGAGGAATAGGTTATGCCAAGCTCATGCTGGGCAGCGGCCACTTCGTGGTGGTGCTTGTCCATGTTGAGACCCATTTCCATCATCGTGGAAACCATCTCGCCGCGGATGTCCATGCAGCTATCGACCGGTGCAACGGGGAAATAGCCACCCTTTGCGCGCGGACGGTGGGCCATATTGCCCATTTCATATTCTTTGCCAGTGTTGGTTGGCAGCTCGATATCGTCGATCGCATAGCCTGATCCGGCATAACCATCTTCAAAACGGACATCGTCGAACATGAAGAATTCAGGTTCAGGGCCAACATAGATGGTGTCACCGATACCGGTCGACGCCAGATAGGCTTCGGCGCGTTTTGCGGTCGAGCGCGGGTCACGCGCATACAATTGGCCGTCGGATGGTTCCACAATGTCGCAGAAGATCGAGATCATCGGCGTCGCACTGAACGGATCGACATATACCGAGTCCATATCCGGTTTGAGGATCATGTCGGATTCGTTGATCGCTTTCCAGCCTTCGATCGAAGAACCGTCAAACATCAGGCCATCTTCCAGCGAATCTTCATCCATGACGCTGGCGGCCATGGTCAGGTGCTGCCATTTGCCTTTGGGGTCGGTGAAACGAAGATCGACCCATTCGATTTCTTCGTCTTTGATCTGTTTAAGGACGTCTTTGATGCTTGCCATGGTGCTAGTCTCCAGCTGGTAAATGAATGAATATCCGCAGCGAATGCGGACGGAATTGGATGATAATTAGATAGCGTCGTCGTTTGTTTCGCCGGTGCGAATGCGCAGCGCGGTTTCGATTGAACTGACAAAGATTTTGCCGTCGCCAATCCGGCCGGTTTGTGCAGCTGCTGCGATCGCTTCGACGACGCGTTCGGCCTGATCGTCGGTGACGACGACTTCGAGTTTCACTTTAGGCAGGAAATCGACGACATATTCGGCGCCGCGGTAAAGCTCGGTGTGGCCTTTTTGGCGGCCAAAGCCGCGCGCCTCGGTAACGGTGATTCCGGATACGCCAATTTCGTGGAGCGCCTCCTTCACTTCGTCGAGTTTGAAAGGCTTAATGATCGCTTCGATCTTTTTCACGTGTGGCTACCCACCCTTGGTCCGTTTTTGACACTTCATATAGAACCAAGAATCGTGCCAATTGTTCCGAAAGGGCGCACGCGCTTATGCTGGCATCGCTTCAGACTACCACCTGCCTATATTGAATCCAACAATTGCCCAAAATTTAGGCAGTAGCGGCATTTAGAGGCGTAATCCTGTGGTTTCGGGCAGGCCGCACATGATATTCAAATTCTGGATTGCGGCACCGCTCGCGCCTTTGCCAAGATTGTCGAGCCGGGCGACGAGGCGTGCTTGGTAGTCGCCTTCGAAAACATAAAGCGTCATGCCGTCCCAAGGTTCGGCGTCTTGGCGCAAAAGCAATTCAGAGAGTTCGGAGGAGTTCGAGTTAACTTTCACAACCTGGCTGTCCGCATAGTGTTTTTGCAGCGCGCTAGTCAGGACATTCACTGCAGGCTCTTCGAAATGATCATCGCAAATCACGTCGAGTGAAATGGGCACATCAACAATCATCCCACGATGCGCCGGAACCACGGCCGGTGAAAAGACGGGAGCCAGACCCAGTCCGGCATACTTTTGCATCTCGGGCAAATGCTTGTGATCAAGGCCAAGGCCGTAAGCGCGAAAGGCGATGGTTGGATCGTCTTCGAAACGCCCGATGAGCGCGTTTCCGCCTCCGGAATAACCGCTGACTGCGTTGACTGTGTAGGGCCAGTCGGGTTCAAGAATCTCCGCCCTCACTAACGGCGCAATGAGAGCAAGAAATCCGGTCGGATAGCAGCCCGGATTGGATACGAATTGCGCTCCGGCAATTTTGTCATGTCCAACCAGCTCGGGAAACCCATAGGTCCACCCATCCGCCACCCGGTGCGCGCTGGATGCGTCGATAATACGCGTCTTCGATCCCTTGGTCAGCGCCACTGCTTCCATTGCCGCCGCATCCGGCAGGCACAGGATCGCAATATCGGCTTCGTGCAGCGCTTCGCGGCGGGCCGCTTCATCTTTGCGATGGCCCTCGTCCAGAACGATCAAATCAAATTCGCTGCGTCCAGCAAGCCGGTCGCGGATTTCAAGGCCGGTTGTTCCGGCGGCGCCATCGATAAAAATACGGGTAGTCATAATCGCGCTTGTAGCGGCTTCAGTTTGCGAGACAATCCGCTTTGCAATATCCGCTTGGACCTTCGGGGCCTACGCAAATCCACACCCATTCGCCCGCCACATCAAGCACCTCGATGGCGCTTCCTGCGGGAAGCATACGCGTGATTTCGCTGTCATCGCGCGGCATCAGGTGCAGATTGGTATCCTGATCGCCAATCTTGGCGACATGGGGGATCACATAATGCGCGGCCAGATGCGTTCCGGCGAGCGCGATATGCGCAAGATCACCGCGCAGCGGCAATGTACCGGGCATAGGCTTTTGCACCGGGCCTTTCAGACCCAGTATGCCGCCTGGCACGGTATATGTATTTGCCTGCACTTCGGTGCCGCTCATTCGCAGTTTGATCCTTAGTTCCCCCGAAGGCGCGCGCTTAGCCGCAAGTGAATGATCGGGCAAGTTTACGCCTGTAGAAAGCGATCAACGCGCAGCGGGCGAAACCGGTTCCGACGGCCAAATCATTAGGAATAGCGGGCTTTGAGCATATGCCATGCCGCGCGTAAGCCATAGGCGGTCCCGCCTTTGGACCGGCCCGGTTTGGGATAGGGGCGCCACGCAAACGTATCAAAATGCACCCAGTCGATTCCATCGCCGACAAATCTATCCAGGAACAGGCCGGCGACACTGGCACCGGCATAGGGATTGCTTTGGGCGTTGACGATATCGGCGATGTCCGAATTCAGATATTCGCGATAGGCGTCGGTCAGAGGCAGGCGCCATGGTTCATCATCATTGGCTTTTCCGGCCTCTATCAAAGCATTTGCAGTGTCATCCTTGCGCGCCATCATCGCCGCGTAATCGGGGCCAAGCGCCACCCGTGCAGCCCCCGTTAGCGTTGCAAAATCAATGATAAGTTCGGGGTTTTCTTCGCTCGCCCGCGTCAGCGCATCACCCAGAATCAGGCGTCCTTCGGCGTCGGTATTGTGAATCTCCACCGACAGACCTTTGCGGCTATTTAAAACATCGCCCGGCCGGAAAGCGGGTCCGGAAATCGCATTGTCGACAGCCGGTACCAGCATATGGAGACGCACTTTAAGCCCTGCGGCCATGATCAGCCCGGCGAGCGCGATCACATGCGCTGCGCCGCCCATATCTTTTTTCATCAACCGCATGCCGCTGCCGGGTTTGATGTTGAGCCCGCCTGTATCAAAGCAGACGCCTTTACCAACCAGAGCCAACACGGGATCGCTTTCCTTGCCCCATGTCAGATGCATAATCCGCGGAGCATGATGACGCGCGGCGGCGCGGCCGACGGCATGGACCATGGGATATCCCTGTTCCAAGGCGTCGCCTTTGGTCAACTGCAACTGTGCCCCGAATGCTTTGGCCAGCTTTTCAATCTCGGCTTCCAGCGCGGCTGGCCCCATATCTTCGGCGGGAGTGTTGACGAGATCGCGCACAAGCATCTCGGCTTCGGCCTCTGCCAGATAAGCGGGAATACGCCCGACCTGTTCGGTCAAAAGGACGCGCGGCCCTGCGGCTTTTTCATCATCCTTGTACCGGGTGAAACTGTAATGCGCAGTCAGCCATCCAAACATCGCGGCACCGGGCTGGGCATCGGCCAGACGGTATGTTCCCTCGGGCAGTTTGTCCGCCAGCGCGGCCAGGCAAAAGGATGATAGGCTTGCGGGATTGGCGACGCCGCCGACCGCAATGAACCCATCGCCATTTGGCACAATTGCGACTTGGCCCGCGCTGCCATCGAACTTTTGCGCGGTAAGGCTGGCGCGTTGTCCGGCGGAAAGGGTTTTGGCGTATTCATCATACCCGTCGGCGGTTGTCAGATGAATGGTCACGGCGTCTTGCCCGCGATCGGGCTGGATCAAGTTGGAAATATCAGTCATGCATATGTCATTAAGCGCGATAGTCGTCTTGTCACGTATGAATTGTCTTTTGGGGATGGGGTTTTGACAATGAAAATAGGGATTGCCGGAGCAGCGATATTGGTTTTGGCTGCGTGTTCTCCGCCTGACGATATGAGCGACAATGCTGCCGCAGCCGCCGCGAAATCGGATAGCATAAATGCGCCTGCCGCTGCGGATGTGCCGGCCCCGCCGGAACCGCCCAAGGTGCCGGATGGATCCGGCGTGGTCTTTAATGACAACGCCGAGGTTGAGGGCGGTGCCCGCGAATTTTCGTATGAATGGCCCAAACAGGTTTCCGCCATCCCGGCGCTCGCTAAAGAGCTGGAGACGCAGCGGGACAAAGCGTTGGCGGAGCAAAAGCAGTGGTGGGCAGAATCCCTTGCCGATTGCCCGCCGGATTTCACGGCATGTCGCAACAGCACGTTTGAATTGGGCTGGCAGGTCGTGGCCGATTTGCCGCGTTACCTCAGCCTGTCGAGCGGGTTTTACTCCTACACCGGCGGTGCGCATGGAAATAGTGGTCGCGGATCGTTGATCTGGGACCGCAAAGCGGGTGCCGCGATAGACCCCAAAGCGATGTTCACATCGCTCGATGCGCTGGATGCCGCGATCAGCGATACCGCTTGCAAACGGCTTAACCGGGAACGCAGCGAACGGCGCGGCGGAGAGGAATTTCGCACTGAAGGCGAATGGCCCAATCAATGCGTTTCGATGGAAGAAACGGTGATGTTCATGGGATCGTCAAGCGGTCAGAAATTTGATCGGATCGGGATTTATTACGCGCCTTATGTCGCGGGAGCCTATGCCGAAGGGGATTACGAATTCACTGTGCCCGTGACCCGGCAAATCATCGACGCGGTCAAACCCGTTTACCGAGAAGCGTTCGCGCCGGGCAAGTAATGACAGCCGGGGCGTAGAAATTGCCGCGCATTGTCGCTACATAGTCAGCATGACCGAATATCAACTCGTAGAGAGCACCGACACCGTTTACCGCGACGGCACGATCAAACTGCACACCGAAGAAGGCTTCGAAGGGATGCGCAAGGCAGGCCGCCTTGCCGCGACGATCCTAGATGAAGTCGCCGATATGGTGGTGCCCGGCATCACCACAGCGCAGATTGATGACCGCGTGCGTGAGATGACGCTGGATGCCGGCGCCGTGCCCGCAACGCTTGGCTACCGCGGCTATGCGCATTCGTGCTGCATCTCGATCAACCATGTGATCTGCCACGGCATTCCGTCTGACAAAGTTTTGAAAGAGGGCGATATCCTGAACGTGGATGTCACTCCGCTGCTGGATGGATGGCACGGCGATACGAGCCGCATGTTCTTTGCTGGCGAGCCGTCGATCAAGGCAAAGCGGCTGGTCGATGTGACGTATGAATGCCTGATGCTGGGTATCGACGCAGCCAGCAAACCGGGCGCGCGGCTGGGCGATATTGGCGCCGCGATTGAGGCTCACGCCAAACAGTTCCGTTACGGCGTCGTGCGCGAATTTTGCGGGCATGGTCTGGGCCGTCTGTTCCACGATGCACCCGAAGTGGTGCACGCGGCGAAAGCGGGGACGGGGCCTGAACTGAAACCCGGCATGTTCTTCACCATCGAACCGATGATCAACCTTGGCAAGCCATGGGCCAAAGTGCTGGGCGATGGCTGGACCGCCGTAACCCGCGATAAGTCGCTATCGGCGCAATTCGAACACTCGATGGCAGTGACGCAAGACGGCGTGGAGATTTTCACCAAGAGCCCGACAGGACGCGACAAGCCGCCTTACTGAGGCTCAGGATCGAGACTAGGGGCTTTGAAATTCCCTGGGTCAATGAACTTTGGCTTTTCGCGGCACCTTAGCCGAGGATGAGGATCAAATGTGGTGCCGACTTGGCATTCCAGCATCCTGACTTCAAAATTCTTGAGCGTCACTTGTAGGCCCAAAACCCTGCTTTGTTGGTAGGGGGTGAGCCGTTCGAAGTTCTCCCAGGTGGCAAATTGGGCAATTTCATCAGTATGGCTTCGCGCGGCTGCACACGATTCCAGATCATGTAAGTTGCGGCTATCATTGCCAAAATTGCTATCCTGAATACAGTCGCCGATAAGCTTTTCGTATTTCTTTAGCGCCTGCTGCACGTCCGAATTTGCGCGGGATTGGTAAGCATCAAAAGCCGTTTGGGCACCGAAAAGAAAGAGTGCCCCTGCGGCAAAAGATACGATCGCGAGCCGAAGGCGTGGGTTCTTCATAAAAACCATATTGCCAGAACCACCACCATCACCGCAATAACCGCGACCGAGAACGCCAGCATCGCCAGCACTTCGCGCGTGATCCGCCCCTTGATCAGCCAATCATAGCCTACTGCGAGCGCAATCGTGATCGGCACCTGCACCCCGATCGCGACCGGATCGGGCAGGGCGAGCACTTGCACGACGCGGGCATAGGCGGGGGTCATCAGCGCGAGCGTTCCGATCAGCATGGCCTGACGATGCGCGTGGATATTGCGTTGCCGTGCAAATTGCACCGCTGCCAGATATAGCGGGATAAACGTCACGAACGCTGCGATGTTGACCACGGTTACCTCGGGCCGCCCCAATTCCTCCCCGATATTCACCGCGAGTATTCCGCCTGAAACCGCCATTGCACCGACCAGAGCAATCGAGGCGAGACCGGTGGCGCGGTGAACCGCATAACGCGCATTGGCGGCAAGATAGGCCTGGCCACTCAGCAGCGCGAGCCACACCAGCATCGTAACCCCGTGAAACATCACCAGCGGCGTGTAGCGCGCCTGCACTTCGGTATGCATCAGCGCCTTCGCGCCGAATGCAATCACTGTGAACAACAGCAATGCAAGCGCGATGCGGCCAAGCAGGATGGCGGCTTTCTGGTCAGGTGTTTTGATGGACATTTCATTGCTGTAACGAAGCGCCAGCAGCGTTGATCCTGACCAATGCAAAATTTCGCTTTTCGTGCGATTCAAACAGGAGTATTTCGCGGGCGTCGCAGTGAGTCGCTGCGGCGCGTGGGTGCCCGCTTTTTTGTGTGCCCGGATCAGTCAATTATGGCTACTCATCCTACTACCTTTCGGGAAGGAAATCCCGAACACCGTATGCGCGCAGCCGAGCTGCTCGAAAAATACCCCGAGCTTAGTGTGAGAGAACTTCACGAGCTTGTCGTCTTTTACAACACCTCCCCTGCAATCGACACGGCGTTGCTGACGTGCGAGCCGCGGCTTATGCCCAAAATCGCACTTTTCCATGCAGAGCAAAAATCCAGCCTCCACCACGAGACAAGTTTGCATTTGATCTGGGGCTTGGTTGGTATCTGCATGATCGCGATCGGCTATGCCGTCTGGGCAGGAATGTAAGCCGCGGACGGTTTTTACCGGCCTTGGCGTGATATGTGGCTGCCCTGTGCTGTTGCACCGGATATCGGCGTTCTTACACCGCTGTTCGGCAATGTGACGGATCACAGAGCAGCCACCGTAATTACGGCGCTACCTCTGCCTGCATCTCTACCTGTGCAAGCCTAAATCTCGCGGGCCGCTCTTATCGCTGCACCGGCGGCGAAAGGGGCTATGGCTACGAGCCCGAGGCTGATCGCAGCAACAAAACCCAGGCTGGCCTGATCCTGACGTGCCAGCGCGCCCGCGCCAAAAATCAGGATCGGCAAGGCGAGCGGGATCAGCATCAGGCCGGATAAAGCCGCACCGGCGCGAAGGCTGGCCGTGAGAGCGGCGATGATCAATCCGATTGCGGCAAGGCCCGGTGTGCCCGCCAGCAATCCGAGCAGCAACAGATGCAGGCTTGGCCCATCCAGCGCGAGCAGCGCGGCAGCGGGAAAAGCGGCAAGGATCAGCGGCGGGCCAAAGCTGAGCCAGTGCGCCAGCAACCGCACCGCCATCATGATCTCTTCTGTAAGCCCGCGCAGGCGCAGCTGATCGAACGTGCCAAGTTCGATATCCTGCGCAACCAGTTTTTCCAGCGGCAGGATCGCGGCGAGCAGCGCGGCGATCCACACCACACCGCCGCCGGTGCGACCCAGCAAATCCTGATCCGGTCCGACCGCGAACGGATACAGCATTGCCACCGCCACAAAAAACACCACCGGCAATGCCGCGCCGCCTCCTGCAAAGGGGAAAAATTTGCCGAGATCGCGTTTCAAAAGCGCGCCGATCATGGTCGTTCATCCTGATAAACGGGCGTGAATTTTTCAATCGCGAGGCTTTGCAGACCCGCTATCGCAAGCGGTTGATGCGAAGCGATCAGCGCAATACCGCCGCCTGCAATATGATCGGCGATCAGCGCCGTAACCTGCTTTATCGCGGCCGCATCCAGCCCGCTCAGCGGTTCATCCAGCAGCCAGATCGGACTTCCGCGATTGAGCAATGCCGCCAGCCCTGCACGTTTGCGCTGACCGGTGGAAAGGTAGCGCACCGGCACATCCAGCAAAGGCGCAAGACCCAGTGTTGCCAGAGCATGCGAGGGAGCGCTGCATGCATCAATTCGCTGCCAGAATGACAAGGCTTTACCCAAAGGCAGATCAGGGTCGAGCCCGGTCCGTTCATCCAGCAAGCCGATATCTCCGGCTCTCTCGACCGATCCGGAATATGGCGTGGTGAGCCCCGCAAGCGCGCGGATCATGGTGGTTTTTCCGGTCCCGTTCGCGCCGGTCACATGCATCGCCTCGCCGCTTTCCAGCGCGAACGAAAGCCCGCGGAAAAGCAAACGATCGCCGCGGCGGCAGGCAAGCGCATGCGCAGAAAGAGTTACGGGCCGAGAACCTTGCATCGCGTTGAGCGTTAGGCAAAAGCGAGACCGCAAACAACTCATACGTCTGGAGCCCCCGATGCCAAGTGTAGCTGAACTGAATGAAAAAGAACGCGAGAGCCTGCTCGCCGACCATCCCGATTGGGAATTGGCCCGCGAAGGCAAAGCAATCAAGCGCACGTTTCAGTTCGGTGATTTTTCCGAAGCTTGGGGCTTTATGAGCCGCGTTGCGCTGCTTGCCGATGCGCAGGATCACCATCCTGAATGGTTCAACGTTTATGCCAAAGTCGAGATCACGCTGACCACGCATGACGCAGGCACAAGCGGCGGCCTGTCACAGCGCGATGCCACGATGGCGCGCGCAATTGATGGTCTGTTGTAAGGGTTACTTACCCAAAAGCGCCGCGCCTGCGCGGTTCTGTTTGCGGATTTTGCCCGGCATCCAGCGTTTGGCAAAGTTCAGCTTTTTCGCCGTTTTGCCAACGAGGTAATGCAGGTCGTCTCCGTGCACCGCCTGCCAGATGGTTTCGGCGACTTCTTCGACCGGTGTAATTTCAAGTCCAGCGGCTTTCACCCGCTCGCGCACGGCCTCGTTGGATCGGCGGTTGCCGGTGCCATCCAGTAGCGGGGTTTCGATAAAGCTCGGACAGATCGAGCATGCCTTGATCCCTTCGGGTGCCCATTCCGCGTCGAGACTTTCGGCGATCCCGCGCACTGCAAATTTGGTCGCGCTGTATACGCTCATACCAGAACCGCCGGTGATGCCCGCTGCGCTTGCGATGTTGACGAGGCACGATCCGGGCGCGGTTTTCTGAAGGTAGGGATACACCGCCTGCGCGCCGTACAGCACACCGCGCACATTGATATCGAGGCACCGGTCAATCTCTTCGGTTTCAAGCTCGGCCAGTGGGCCGCCTGTACCGATACCCGCATTGTTGACCATCGCATCAATGCGCCCACCTGCCGCCGTGGCAAATGCCTCAAGCGCGACGTCCCATGCGGCGCGGTCTCGCACGTCGAGCTTGTGCATGTAGGTAAAGCCGCCGGGGATCAGGCCCAGCGTGTCTTCCATGCCGGTTTCGTTGATATCTGCGATCCCGACAAACCATCCCCGCTCGCCAAAATAGCGCGCAGTGGCGCGGCCGATGCCGGAGGCTCCGCCAGTGATAAAAATACTGCGGCGTGGTTCGTTCGCGCTCATGTGATCCCTCTCCCATTGCGATTTGCAACTGTCTTAAGCGAGAGGGGCCGGTTTGTCAGGCCCAATATTGGGTCAGGTCAGCGCTCCAGCGCTGCTTTCAAACCCTTCACATGATCGGCGCCTTCGATGATTTCAGCCGTCGAAGGCTCCAGCACATCGCCAAGCGGCTCGGCGCGCCCGCCGATACATTCGGCAAGGAAATTCTCCGCGACGCCGAAAAACGCTATCGAGTTGGCCGGTTTGGCAAATCCGTGGCCTTCGTCCGGGTACAGGACATAGGTGACAGGAATGCCCGCCTGTTTCATCGCGCCGACAATCTGATCGCTTTCCGATTGCTTGACGCGCGGATCGTTGGCGCCTTGCGCGATCAGAAGCGGTTTTGTGATCTGATCCGCCTTGTGCAGCGGGCTCGCCGCTTTGAGCAGGGCAAGACCTTCGCTCGTCTCGGGATTGCCCATCCGTTCATGGAACGTCTTGACCAGCGGCGCCCAATAGGGCGGGATCGTGCTCAACAGCGTTTCAAGGTTTGACGGGCCGACAATATCGACCCCGCAGGCAAAGGTTTCCGGCGTGAATGTGAGGCCCGCAAGCGTCGCATATCCGCCATACGATCCCCCCATAATCGCGACCTTATCCGCAATCGCAATGCCTTCATTCACGGCCCATTGAACGGCATCGATCAGATCATCGTGCATTGTCAGGCCCCATTGCTTGTTAGCGGCATTGAGGAAGCCTTTGCCAAATCCGGTGGAGCCCCGGAAATTGACCGAAAGCACGGCGTAACCGCGATTGGCCAGCATCTGGTGGGTGGAATTAAACCCGTATCCATCGCGCGCCCATGGTCCGCCATGGACCAAAAGTACCATCGGCACAGGCGCAGCTGGCTTACCCGAAGCCTCCGCATCACTTCCAACCGGCAGCGTCAGATACGACGGCAACGTCAAACCATCGCGGCTGGTAATCTCCACCGGGTGCATCGATTGCAGCGGCGCGCCGTCGAGTTCGGGCCGCGTGACGTAAAACGGGGATAGCGTGCCGGCAGAGCGATCATAGATATAGGTCGCAATCGGCGCTGTCAGAGGGTCATTCCACACGATCCATGTCTGGTCATCATCGGTCCTGCTCATCAACCCGTATTCGCCGTCCAGCTGCGTACCGAGCCAGTCGAGCGAAGCCTTGAGATCGGGGTCAATCGCGGTCCATTGTGTCTTGAGATAATTGGCAGAATAGGCCTGAACCTCGCCGGTTTTCTGATCCCGGATGGTGCCGCCAATATCGGCCTTGTCGTTTTCGGCGATAAGCGTGCGCTGCCCGCTTTGCGTATCTTGCGCAAACAATGCGGCGGTGTCTCTGCCGCGGCTGTCGAGCCAATACAGGATCGAGCCATCAACCGTGTATCCCGACGGGGAGGTTGTCAGCGCGTCCTCCATGTCGGTGCTTTCGAAAGGGGTTGCTTCGACCGCACCTTCGGCAAACCGGAAATAGTCGGTCCCGCCCGCTTCATTTTGCGCCATCGCCATGCGCAAGGTCAGGCTGTCATCGGCCAAGAACCCGGCATAGGCGTTGTTCTCGTAAATCAGTTCCATTTTGCCTGAATTGAGATTGAGCCGGTGAACATCGTGGAACTGCGGGTCGCGATTGTTCAGGCCAACCAGCACTTCATCCAGGATCGTGTCAGACGCCCCGACAATCATGACTCGCGTGTTGTCAAACGGGGTCAGGCAAATTTCATCGCCGGTCGCAATGTCGATCCGGTAAAGCAGGAAATTCTCGTCGCCGCCTTTGTCCTGGATATAGCCGACACTGTTGCCATCGGGCGCCCAGAAATGATCGCGGATCGGGCGGTCGGTTGAATTTGTGATGGCTTTGGCCGCGTCAGCATCACCGACAGGCGCAATCCAGATATTCAGCACACCATCGAGCGGAGCCAGCCAGCTGAGCCACGTTCCATCCGGGCTGATCTTACCCTGAGCGCGGGTCGGATTGCCGAACAGATGGTCGCGCGGGATGAGCGGAAAATTCTCGATAGCGGTCATGGTGTCTCCCTTGGATGTGCATGACAGCTAGGGAGCGCGGGAGAGATTGCAAACAGGATTGCTGACTTAGTCCTGATGCGCTTCGTCGTAATGCAGTTTCAACCACTGCGATCCGTAATCGTTCGATGGATCGCGCGCGATTGAATGGACGTGGTTAAAGCCCCCGTCCGGCGAACTTTCGCGCACGTAATCAATCAGAATAGAGGGTCCGTGGATCCGGAACATATAGCGCGCCGCAGGGTCACCCGTTGGCCCCCACCATGCGAAATAGAGGTTGCCAAGACCGTCTTCTTCGATCGCTTTACGCTGCCGTTTGGCCGCCTCGTCCGATGCATTGCCGATATATTCGTCAATGACATCGCGCAGCAGGCGCAGCTGCAGCGGTTCAAGGCTTGATGCTTTTAGGCCAACCTGCGCGGCGTATCCTGCGCGATTGCCCGGCCCTGCAAAGACCGTTCTGTCGACCGCATCCGCGATGACAGCGGTTTCAAGCTGCGAAGGGCCCAAAGATTTCATCAGCGCCAATGCCCGGTCGGCTTCGTGTTGCAAAATTCTCCAGCCGGCATAGCGCCCTTGAGGGACGGTTTGCGGGTTCGCACCAAGAAACAGCGGCATAAAAGCGATCTTGCCATCGGCAATCGTGAAATTGGCCGCATAGTGATGGCCTGTAACCATCCAGCCCCAATTCTGTGTTTCTGGATCACCAAAAACAGAGACATAGAACTTCTCGCTATCGTAGGATTCAATGATTGTCTTGAACCGCGCCTTGCGCGGATCTTCATCCGGCATCGCTGCGATCAGATTGGCGCTGATGCCGCGTAAGACATCCTCGTGCCAAATGCTGGTCGTTGTTTTCAGATACCCCTGGCTCGAAAAGGCCGCGGCCATCATCGCGTGCAGCGCGCTGCGCTGCGCCGAAGTCATTTCAGTGACCGCCATACCAGAGCGCGGCGCCATGATTACCGGAAGGTTTGACCAACTGGTTCTGGCGGCGTTGTTTTCAAGAGAGGTCATGACCCTCGCCCGTTGATCATCGGTAAGGGTCGCCAGAAAACCTAGAGCGGTGTCTTGCATCGCCTTCACGCGTGCAGCGTTCAGCAATTGCTCGGGGCTTGAATGATCAAACGCATCGTGAGCCTTGATCGTGGATAATGGTGTGATGAACGCCATGGCTGAAACCATTGCGGCGATTTTGAAGTATTTCATAATATTCCCCCCGGATCGCACAAGGGATAGGCGAGCGATATCAGAGAGGCAAACACGCTGCAGAAGATGTTTGCGCCGCGCACCGCAATGTCAGCATCCCGGCCCATAGGCTGGCCCATGCGCTCGCCCACACGCTGGCCCACGATCTGGCCCATCGCTTCGGTTTCCTACACCCACTAAAATCGCTAGCTTTTCGGCGGCTCTTTCAAATCGTCGATGCTCTATTCGGAACACCACAAGCCCGCCACATGGGCGCAGAAATTTGGGAAAGTGTCATGCGTGCCCTACACGGTGATTGTATCGAAAATTCAGTGCGATAGGGGTGTAGGCACCGCATGACATGTTGGGGAATCTGTCATCTGTGTCCTACACGGATCAAAGCGCGGGGTTGGCGTAATAATGCCAGGTGAAAATCGCCATTGCACCTCTGTGCGGTGACCAGCGTGATCCGATTTCGCGCGTTTCTTTTTCCTTGGGGCGCTCCTCCATTTCAAGCAGGCGTTTGACCCCTTCTTGTACCGCCAGATCGCCAGCAGGCCAGATATCGGTGCGCCCTTCGGCAAACAGCAGATAAATCTCTGCGGACCAGCGCCCGATCCCTTTAATGCGGGTCATTTCCTCGATTGCTGCTTCGTCGTCCGTGGGAAGCGACAGGAAATCGATTTGGCCTGCGTCAACCAATTCGCACAGCGACCGCGCGTATCCTTGTTTCTGGCGCGATAGGCCGCAGGCGCGCAGCGTATCAAAATCGCGTTTCAGCAGGCAAGCGGGCGTGAAATCTTTGCCCAGTTCCGCCTCCAGCTTGTTCCACATCGAAGTCGCCGCGGCGACAGACACTTGCTGTCCCACAATAGTTCGCAACAATGTCTTGTATCCGCGATCGCGGAAACGCGGCTCTGGATACCCGACCCGTTCCAGTTCTCTGGCCAAAGCCTTGTCGGTGCTTGCCAGTCTATCAAGCCCGCTACGAATTTGTTCGGCGGTGATGCTCACTTGCGCGGTCCTTTGTTTGCAAGAGGGTGCTCTTGTCTTATGTCGGGGAACATCCTAGCAGCGCGGCGGTTTACCCGATACCGCGCATTACAGCGTCAATGTCAGATCCAAAAAGGAAGCCAGTCTTATGCCAAAGCTCGTCGTCACCAATCGCGAAGGTGAAACCAGCGAAATCGATGTGGAAAATGGCCTGACCGTAATGGAAGCGATCCGCGACAATGGCTTTGATGAATTGCTGGCGCTGTGCGGCGGATGCTGTTCGTGCGCGACATGCCATATTTACATCGATGGCGGCGCGACGGACAAACTTCCCGAAATGAGCGAAGACGAAGACGATCTGCTGGAATCGTCCGAGCATCGTAAAGACAATTCGCGTCTGTCGTGTCAGGTTCCGCTGACCGATGAGCTCGACGGGCTTAAAGTGACTATCGCTGCCGAAGATTAAAGTTGTTTGCGGGGAGGGGGGTAACACCCTAAATCCCGTGTCATGAACATCACTCAACCTCTCGGCGATACGCTCGCTCTGATCGGCAATACGCCGCTTGTCCGTCTTACCGGACCCAGCGAGGCGGCGGGCTGCGACATTTGGGGCAAATGCGAATTTGCCAATCCCGGTTCGTCGGTGAAAGACCGCGCGGCGCTGTATATGATCCGCGACGCCGAAGCGCGCGGGGAATTGCAGCCCGGCGGCACTGTGATCGAAGGGACAGCGGGCAATACCGGCATTGGCATCGCGCTGGTCGCCAATGCGCTGGGCTACAAGACGGTTATCGTCATGCCCGACAATCAATCCAAAGAGAAAATGGATACGCTGCGGGCACTGGGCGCACGCCTTGTGCTGGTGCCGCCGACAAAATACGCCGACCCTGCGCATTTCCAGCATGTTTCGCGCCGGATGGCCGAAGAAACCGAAGGCGCGATCTGGGCTGGTCAGTTCGATAATGTGGCCAATCGCAAAGCCCATATCGAAGGCACTGCGCAGGAATTGTGGGTCCAGACCAGCGGCAAAATTGACGGGTTTACTTGCGCTGCGGGCACCGGCGGGACGATCGCCGGGGTGGGCATGGGCCTTAAGGAAAAGAACGAGAATATTCGCATCGCTTTGACCGACCCGCATGGCGCTGCGCTCTACAATTATTACGCTCATGGCGAGCTGAAGAGCGAGGGTTCCTCGGTCGCGGAAGGGATCGGGCAGGGCCGGATTACCGCCAACCTCGAAGACGCGCCGATCGACACCCAATTCCGCATTTCTGACGAAACAGGAATGATCTGGGTCGAGCGTTTGCTGCGCGAAGAGGGGCTGTGCCTTGGTCTTTCAAGCGGTATCAACGTCGCGGGCGCGATTGAGCTGGGCAAGCAATTGGTTGCCGAAGGGCGGGATAATCCGCAGGTTGCAACAATCCTGTGCGACACCGGTTTTCGATACCTCTCGACGCTCTACAACGCTGAATGGTTGGCTGCGAAAGGTCTGCCGGTGTTTGATTGGCTAGCGCATGAGGGCGGGGCCTGATAGTATTGCGCGCATGGCAGAGAAGAGACTTTTTCGCCGCTTGATTGGCGGCATGCCGGGCGGCGGTCTTAATACCGATGAAGCGCCAGAGGGCGCGCCTTTGGGTGGGAGCCGCAGCGAAGCTACTCAGCGGCTTCAAGTCGGTCTGTTCGGAATTTTCGCCATGATTTTGCTGGTCGGGCTGGCAAGTGTGATCGGCAATCAGGCGGAATTGTCGGAACAAGCCGCGGTGCCGGAGGCGGCCCCGACAACCGAGCCGACCGATGCACTGCCGCAGCGCGATCCGCTGGCCGATGCAGGCGTGGTGCCAGATATTCCGGCAGAGACAAACCCTGCACCGAGCGGGGATGCTCCTGTTTTGCCAGAACAAGGCGCGGTAAACCCGCCAGCCCCGCCAGATGATACGCAGCGTCCATAAATTTGCGCTGCTTGCCGCTGCATTTCTGAGCATCGGGGCTTGCGCTTCAGACGCCTCTGATGATGCTTCGGATGCGGCTTGCCCTGGCGGTGCATCGCCGCAGCCGATGGGTTTGATGACCAGCCTTCCCATTTACTGGCCAGGCAATCTCGATTTTTCGACGTTGGGCAGTGATAATGCCGAACTGCCGTGGCAGCGCGTTTTGATTGAGCGATGCCATACGATCGAACCGCTCGACACGCTTTCCCAAGACGACGCCGGCACCGACCCTCTCGTCGCGATAGACCGGCTCGCGGTGATCCAGCCACGCGGCCTCTCCCCGGCTGACAATGTCGCGCTGGACGATTGGGTGCGCAGCGGCGGGAAACTGCTGTTGATGCTGGATCCTGTTTTAAGCGGCGAATATGCCTTGCCATTGGGCGATCCAGCAAGGCCCGTCGATACTGCCCTGATCCCTCCGGTGGTAGAACGCTGGGGCATGGAAATCAGCGTCGTCGCCCATGATGAATGGGACGATGGGATTACGTCGGCTCAATGGGGGCCGCGCACAGTCACCATCATACACGGTGGCCGCATATCGAAAGCGAACGGGGATGGCGCACCGTGCGAGCTGTATGCAGACAATGTGATTGCGCACTGCCAGATCGGTAAAGGCACTGTGACGCTCGTGGCTGACGCTGCTGTGGTTGAGCATCAGGAGGCAGGTGGCGGCGAAGATCCGACGCTGACCTATCTGCTCGATTTCGCGTTCCGCTAGAGCAGTCTGAGTTGCCGAGCGGTTTTGGGAAAATTACGGGAAACAGGGCTGCGAACCGGGTGTGGGCGCGGGAATCGCTGCATAATTTGCGGGAATCGCCCGTATTTCAGCGGTTTCATTGGGGAATGTGCGGGACATTCGGGGTTCGGAATGTGAGAATTACAAATGTTACAACCCAAAAAAAGATATAAAAAACAGTAAGTTTGCGTGTAATCCCTAGATTTCCCGTAAAAAGCCCTTTCCTCAACGCTGCGTTAACGATAATACCGTCTTCCATCAAACATAACTGTTTGCCCCGCGTCACCTGTTTCGGTCGGCGCGCTGCCCCCGCTCGTGTGGTGGCGGTGACGGAGAAGTCGTGGTTTCGGACGTGTTTGAAATGAAGGTCAGCCGGGGGATTTCAGGCTGGTCAGGGATGTTAGGGGAATGGCGCAAGTGTCTGCGTTTGAGGGATATAATGGCCAAGCCTTCTCGCCTGCCGGCGACAAGGGCCGTTTTGTCCTGCCTCCCGCATTCCGCAAGGCGGTAAAGGAAAGTGGCGAGGGTTCAAAAACGCTTTGCCTCGCTGTTCACGACCGTTTTGATTGCCTCATCGGCTTTGGTCTTTCGCGCATTCCCGAATTGCACGCCACGCTCGACAAGGAAGAAGAGCGCGCGATTAAAATGCAGAATTTTGATTGGGACCGCGATATCCGCGCCCAGCAGCTTTTTGGTTTCGAGCAGCTGCCCTTCGATGACAGTGGCCGGTTTGTCATGCCCGAGCATCTTCGCGATCTCGGGAATGTTGGCGATGGTCTGTATTTCCACGGCGCGGGCGATTTTTTCTTTGTCTGGAATCCTGAAGAGCTTGATCGGATGGATCGCTCGTTCCGCGGTGCTCAGGTAACTTGCAAGAAGTTGATTGCGGAGGCGGCTGCAAAAGCGGCGAAGAAAGGGGGCGGTAAATGACCGCGCCTCATATCCCAGTCCTGCTTGACGAAGTGATTGCTGCAATCGGGCCGCGCGATGGTCTCGCGGTGGTCGATGCGACATTCGGTGCCGGCGGTTATTCGGTCGCGCTGCTTGATCGCGGCGCGCGCGTCTATGCTTTTGATCGTGATCCCAATGCGATCCGCGACGGTGCGGACCTAGTCCGAAAATATGACGGCCGCCTGTCACTTCACCAAGAACGCTTTTCAGAAATGCGCGCAGAGCTCGACCGTATCGGAGTTGCTCAGGTCGATGCAGTTGTCATGGATATTGGTGTCTCTTCGATGCAGCTCGATCAGGGTGAGCGCGGTTTTGCGTTTTCTTCTGATGGCCCGCTGGACATGCGGATGAGCCAAACGGGCGAGAGTGCTGCTGATTTTCTGAACACCGCAGAAGAAGCCGCGATTGCTGACGTACTTTATGAATACGGCGAAGAGCGCCAATCGCGCCGTGTCGCGCGCGCGATTGTTGCCGCGCGTCCGCTTGAGACGACTGGTGAGCTTGCCCGTGTCGTCCGCCGGGCGCTCGGGTATAAACCGCATGACAAGAAAGACCCTGCCACCCGAACTTTTCAAGCCGTGCGCATTCACGTGAATGACGAGCTGGGCGAGCTTCGCGCTGGTCTGACCGCTGCCGAGGCGATCCTGAAAGACGGCGGCGTGCTGGCTGTCGTCAGTTTTCACAGCCTTGAAGATCGCATCGTAAAGCGTTTCTTTAAACAGGCATCTGGTGCGGGGCGGGCTGTATCTCGTCATCTGCCCGGCGAATTACCCGGTCCTGACCCGGTCTTTACGAAAGTTTCGAAAGCGATCCGCCCTTCCGAGGCCGAGATCGAGCGCAATCCGCGTTCCCGCTCATCCACTTTGCGCCATGCAATCCGCACGGCTGCACCAGCGCGGGAGGCTGCACTATGATCGTTACAAACACCCAGATGCGCTCGCTCGGCTGGGCGGCATTGCTCGCGGTGTGCGTTGGCATGTTTGTTGTGCTTAGCCTGCGGGTGCACGCCGTTAACAGCGAAGTGCATCTTGCCGAGCGCAAGATCGTCGCGCTGAAACGTGAGACACTCCTGCTGGAAACGGAGTTCCAGACGCGCGCCAGTCAGCGCCAATTGGCAAACTGGAACTCGGTCGAATTTGGATTTGAAGCGCCGCGGGCGGACCAATATCTCGATAACGAACGCCAACTGGCCAGCCTTGGTCAACCGCGCGGTCCCGATGCGCCGAACCCCATCCGGGTAGCCCGCGCAGATACGGGTAATGCCGCCGCCAGAGCAGCGCAGGATCGCGAAATGGTCTCACCGCTCACAGGAGAGGCGATTACGCTCGCTTCTGCTGCGGCGCAGTCTGATGGCGGGGCACTGTTTGCCGATGCATTTGGCGATTTTCTTATCGAGGCTTCGCCAATCCGAGCGGCCAAAGCGCAGACCGTTTCGGGTGATTTGACCGGCACTGCTTTGTCTCAGGATGCGCGCGGGGGCGGGGAATGAGCACGCTTAGCCCTCAATTAGGGCTGGAGTTTGGTGCAGGCGTCTTTTCGGACAATGAACCGCGCTCTTCGCGAGATCAGATTGGCAGCGGCCCCGCCATACCGGCAGGCCGGGTGCAATTGGTGCAGCTTCGCTTTCAATCTGTTCTGACGGCTCGCCTGCGGGTCCTGCTCATCGCGGGGATTTTCACTCTGGTGGCAATCGCCGCGATTTTAAGGATCGTTTGGTTGGGATTTGCCGGACACGCGCCGAGCCAGTCGAGCCTTGCAGACCAATTGTTACCGCCGCGCGGGGAGATTACCGATCGCAATGGCGCTCCGCTGGCCCGTGCATTTCCCGCATATGCGCTTTGGTTTGATCCGAAAGCGATGGGCGATGGGGGCAAGCCTTTGGTGTCAGAGCCCGCTGATGTTGCTTCAAAACTCAAGTCCATTTTCCCAAGCATGGACGAAGCCAAGACGGCTGCACTGCTTGCCTCTGGCCAAGCCGGTTATCTGAAACGCCGTGTCCTGCCAGAAGATGCAAACCGCGTTTTTGAACTGGGCGAAGTTGCCCTGCAATTTCCGCAGGAAACCGATCGTCATTATCCGCAGGGTTCGCTCGCTGCGCATATTCTTGGCTATGTCGTTGAACAGCAAGGCGGGCGTTTGGGCATGGAGCAGGTGCTTGAAAAACGCCTTTCCGATCCTGAACTGCGCAGCGAACCTGTCGCTTTGTCGATTGATGTGCGCGTTCAGGGCGCGCTGGAGGATGAGCTGCGCCGCGGGATGCTCGCGACCGATGCGATTGGCGCTGCCGGGGTTGTGCTGGATGTGGATACCGGCGAAATTATGGCTATGGCGTCATTGCCGGAATTCGACCCCAACATCGTTGGCGCTGATGGCGCGCCAAACGTCTTTAACCGCGCGACCAATGGCGTTTACGAATTGGGATCCACGTTCAAACCATTGACCGTCGCGGCAGCGATTGATGCTGGCGTCGTGCGCGATCTTTCGAAAAACTGGAATGCGCGGCCGGTCGAGGTCGGCAAACGGACCATTCAGGATCTGAAACCAAAGGGCAGCACGCTCAATGTGCCTCAGGCTTTGGTCTATTCATCCAACACAGTGACCGCGCGCATCGCAGACGAGCTGGGCACGGAGCGTCTGCAACAGATGCTGGTTGATCTTCGGATGGACCAGAGGCCTTTCGTCGAACTTCCTGCCAAGGGCAAACCGCTCTGGCCGCAAAATCCGGATAATCGCCACACCAATATGGTGATCGGTTACGGGCACTCTTTGGCGGTGACGCCGCTGCACCTGGCGAATGCTTATGCTGCGATGGTGAATGGCGGGATCTGGCGCCCATCGACCTTGCACAAATTGGCAGTCGAAGATGTACCGCGCGGCAAGCGGGTGTTCAAAGCATCTACCTCTGCGCGTATGCGGCAGATGCTGCGCATGATCTCGCTTTACGGGACGGGCCGCAGTGCTGATGCCAAGGGTTACCGGGTGGGCGGAAAGACAGGCTCGGCGGAAAAACCCAATGCTCGCGGCGGGTACAGCGAGCGCAAGATCATTTCGACATTTGCCGCCGCTTTTCCAATGGATCGCCCGCGCTATGTTGTGGTCACGATGATTGATGAGCCGCGCGGGACCAAGGCAAGCTCTTTTCAGCGCACGGCGGCGTTCAATGCCGCGCCGGTGGTGGGGCGGTTGGTGCCGCGCATTGGGCCGATGTTGGGCGTTCGGCCTGATTCAAGCCGGGATGTCGATATTTCGGACCTGCGATATTTGGTGGAGGGGCGCAAATGAGGCTGGCTGATCTGATCCAGCGCGCTGGTATCAACGGGGTCGATGCGGGCGATGCCGCGGTCACAGGCTTTGCGATTGACCATCGCAAGATCGCACCGGGCACGGTGTTTGGCGCATTTCAGGGTGCCAAGTTCAACGCCGAGGATTTTATCCCTGCCGCGATCGAGGCAGGTGCTGCTGCAATTGTTGCCCGCGCCGAAGCGAAAGTCGAAGGCGCGTTGCATATTGCGAGTGACGAACCACGCCAGACCTTCGCCAATCTCGCTGCGAAATTTTTTACACCGGTACCGGAAACAGTGGTCGCGGTGACTGGAACCAACGGCAAGACATCCACTGCCGAAATGACCCGTCAGATCTGGCGTATGTGCGGCGAACGGGCGGCGAGCATCGGCACACTTGGCGTAACCACGCCCGATGGCAGTGTCTCTACCGGCCTGACCACGCCCGATATCGTGACGTTCCTGTCCAATATGAGCGGCCTTGCGCGTGAGGGCGTGACACACGTGGCTTACGAAGCATCGAGCCATGGCCTTTCGCAATTCCGCAATGAAGGGCTGCGCGTCAATGCGGGGGCCTTCACCAATTTTAGCCGCGATCATCTCGATTATCACGAAACGATGGAGCAATATTTCGCGGCTAAGATGCGGTTGTTCGATGAAGTGGTCGAAGACGGCGCGCCCGCGATTATCTGGACCGGCCCTAAGCCGGACGAATGGACGAAACGCGCGGTTCAACACGCCAAGAGGCGCGGCTTGCAGGTTTTGACTGTCGGTGAACAGGGCGATTTTCTGAGGCTGGCTGGCCGTGAAGCGACGCAATTGGGGCAATTGCTTGCGATTGAACATGCGGGCGAAACGAAGTCGGTAAAGCTGCCTTTGATCGGCGCGTATCAGACGGCAAACGCGCTGGTTTCTGCTGCATTGGCGATGGCGACAGGTGCGGATGCAGCGCAGGTGTTTGATGCGCTGGGTCGCCTGCAACCTGTGCGCGGACGGTTGGAGCGTGCGGTCATTACGGCCGCCGGCGCGCCCGTTTATGTCGATTATGCCCACACGCCTGATGCGTTGGAGGCTGCGACTGTCGCGCTTCGGCCCCATGTTGATGAGGCGAAGGGCGGAAAACTGATCGTGGTATTTGGTGCAGGCGGCGATCGCGACACCGGAAAACGCGCGCCTATGGGCGAAGTCGCTTCAAAGGCGGCCGATACAGTCATCGTGACTGATGACAATCCGCGCGGCGAGGATGCTGCCAGTATCCGTAGACAAGTCCTGGCAAAGGCTGGCGACAACACCACAGAAATCGGCGGGCGACGCGAAGCGATTGCATATGCGATTGCCCAAGGCAGCGCAGCCGACATCATCCTAATTGCAGGCAAGGGCCACGAAGAAGGCCAAATTATCGGGTCAGGGGACAATATGCGGATATTGCCATTTAATGATGTTCAAGTCGCGCGTGAATGCGCAGCGGAGATGGTCGCATGAAGACTGCTCATGCTTTGTTGCGCACGTGGCCGGCCAATCCGCGTGATGCTTTGCCGCTCGCGCTCTGGGATTCCGCTGCCATTGCTGCGGCGACCGGTGGCCTATCAAGCCACGCTTTTCAGGCGTCCGGCGTTGAAATGGATTCTCGCGATGTGCGCCCCGGCGATCTGTTTGTCGCTTTAAAGGGTGAAGCGATGGATGGCCATAAATTCATCGCTGCCGCTTTTGCGAAAGGCGCAGTGGCCGCCATCGTAGATCGTCCGGTGGATTTTCCGCATGTGCTGGTGAAGGATACGACCAAGGCTTTGCATGATTTGGCCCATGCCGCGCGTCAGCGGTGCAAAGGTGTACGCATTGCCGTAACCGGGTCGGTCGGGAAAACCGGTGTGAAGGAAGCGATCTTCAACAGCCTGGACCGCTCCAGCCGCGGCGCTGCGCATCGCAGCGTTCGCAGCTACAACAACCATGTCGGCGTACCGCTTAGCCTCGCGCGTCTTCCTGCGCGGGCGAAATATGGCGTGTTTGAAATGGGTATGAACCATGCAGGCGAAATTGCGCCTTTGGCCGATCATGTTCGTCCGCATGTCGCATTAATCACCACCATTGCACCTGCGCACATCGAAAATTTGGGCAGCATGGAAGCAATCGCCGATGAAAAGGCGCAGATCTTTAACGGACTTGTCGAAGGCGGCACCGCGATCATTCCAGCTGATACGGAGTATACACAGCGCATGATCGATCATGCGCGCGGCCTCGGCGTAAAAATTGTGACTTTCGGACGCAGCAAAGATGCGGATGTTCGCCTTCTGGATGCGATCCCCAGCGCCAATGGTGGCTCATTAGTTACCGCAGATTTGGGCGACAAGCGGCTTTGCTATTCTGTTGCGGAGCCCGGCGAGCATTGGATTTCCAACTCGCTTGGCGTCATGGCGGCAGTGCGCGCAGCAGGCGGAGATATGGCCAGAGCGGGTCTTGCGCTTGCTGAAATGGGCGGATTAAAAGGCCGCGGCGCGCGCCATAATATCACAGTGCCTGGCGGCAAAGCCTTGCTTATTGATGAGAGTTACAATGCCAACCCGGCTTCGATGCGGGCGACTTTGCGCGCGCTGGGCCAAACGCCAGCGCACCGCCGAATTGCGGTGCTTGGCAGTATGAAGGAATTGGGCGATTTCGGGCCCAAATTTCATCGCCAACTGGCAGAGCCGTTGATCGAAGCCAAGATTGATCATGTGATCCTTGTCGGTGACGAGATGCGCGCCCTGGCAGGGCAGCTGGGGAAAGCATCTCCCGGCCCGCTTGGCTTTATCCCTAGCTTCGACCATTGCAAAGAACCTGCCTCAGCGATTGCGGCGCTAGAAGAGTTCGGACTTACCCACGGTGATGCCGTTCTGGTCAAAGGTTCCAATTCCGTTGGGCTTGGCAGGTTGGTTACACATTTTACGAACGCCCCGGCCTAGGTCTGGGCAAGGGGTCTGAATGCTCTATTTACTCGCGGAATGGCTTGGATTTGAAGGCGCGCTGAATCTTGTGCGGTATCAAACGTTCCGTTTCGGAGCGACGTTGATGACGGCGCTGGTTCTGGGCCTGATTATCGGTCCGCGTTTTATCAATATGCTCCGCGTGCGTCAGGGCAAAGGGCAGCCAATCCGGGCCGATGGTCCGCAAAGCCATCTGGCCAAGGTGGGGACGCCGACAATGGGCGGCCTGATGATCCTGGTTTCGCTGATCTTGTCGCTGCTGTTGTGGATGGATTTGAACAGCCCGCTGGTTTGGGCATGTTTGGCTGTGACAATCGGTTTCGGCCTGATCGGGTTCATGGACGATTATGACAAAGTCACCAAAAACAGCCACGCTGGCCTCTCGGGCAAAATCAGGTTGCTTGCTGAATTCGTGGTTGCAGGGGTCGCATCGTATCTTATCGTAAGCCAGATCAGCACCAATTTGTATGTGCCGTTCTTCTCCAATGTAGAGATACCGCTGGGACCGTTTTATTACCTGTTTGCGGGCTTTGTGATCGTTGGCGCGGGCAATGCTGTGAATTTGACCGATGGGCTGGATGGACTGGCGATTATGCCAGTGATTATCGCGGCGGGTACGTTTGCGATCATCGCCTATCTCGTTGGCCGGACCGATTTTAGCGAATATCTTGGCATTCCTTACGTAGAGGGAGCAGGAGAGCTTGCGATTTTCTGCGCGGCAATCATGGGAGCGGGGCTCGCCTTCCTATGGTTCAACGCGCCGCCAGCGGCGGTATTTATGGGCGATACCGGTTCGCTGGCATTGGGCGGGGCATTGGGCGCAATCGCCGTTGCCAGCCATCACGAAGTCGTGCTCGCTATCGTCGGCGGCCTTTTTGTGCTTGAGGCGGTTTCGGTTATTATTCAGGTGTTCTGGTTCAAACGGACCGGCAAGCGCGTGTTTCGCATGGCGCCGATCCACCACCATTTCGAACAATTGGGCTGGAGCGAAAGCAAGGTTGTGATCCGATTCTGGATCATCTCCATCATTCTTGCGCTCGTGGGCCTTGCCACATTGAAGCTGAGGTAAGGGCGAACGCGTGATCACTTCTGCTGTCTTTTCCGGAAAACGCTATGCCGTCCTCGGCCTCGCGCGCTCCGGTGCGGCGACGGTAGAGGCCTTGCTTGCCAGCGGAGCCGAAGTAACCGCGTGGGACCGTCAGGATGTCGCGCGGGAACCGTTTGAGGGGCGCTGCACCATGGCTGACCCGCTCGAAATGGATTTGAGCGGATTTGCCGGCGTGGTCGTGTCTCCCGGCGTTCCGCTGAATACGCACCCTATCAAACCGCATGCGGAAAAATTCGGCGTGCCTGTTATTGGCGACATTGAATTGTTCGCACTCGCGCGCGGCGAGCTGGACGATCACAAGGTTATTGGCATTACCGGTACGAACGGGAAATCGACGACAACAGCCTTGCTGCACCATATTCTGGAAATGGCCGGTCTGCCTGCGGTAATGGGAGGCAATATTGGTGAGCCTATCCTGTCTCGCGAACCGCTCTCTCCGAATGATCACGGCGCCGGCGTCTATGTTCTGGAGCTGTCGAGCTATCAGATTGATCTGACCTTCAATCTTGATTGCGATGCAGCGGCGCTCACCAATATCACCCCTGATCACCTTGATCGATATTCGGGCTTCGCCGCCTACGCGTCCTCAAAAGCGCGGCTGTTTGCCATGCAGTCGCCGCAACGCTTTGCTGTGTTCGGATCGCTTCACGAGCCTGCGGGTGCGATCATGCGTGCTGAGCAGGGGCGCAGACCAAATGGCCGCGCAGTTCCCGCCGATCTAGCCCGCTTTGCAGAAATGCAAAAAGACTGGCCCAGCCTGCAAGGGCCGCACAATCTGGAAAACGTGGCGGTCGCCGTTGCTCTGGCTGAAGAACTGGGCGTGACCGAGCCGCAATGGCGTCATGCTTTGCCAAGGTTCCGCAATCTGCCGCATAGGATGGAGCTGGTATGCGAAGAGGCTGGCGTCTTGTTTATCAATGATAGCAAGGCAACCAATCCCGCTTCCACGGCTCCGGCACTGGCCGCTTTTCCTCCTCAGGCCGATATTCGCAGCTATGCCCCGCGTGTCCACTGGATAGTCGGCGGATTGGCTAAAGAAGATGGTCTGGGCGAATGTGAAAAGATGCTCGGCAATATCGCGGCGGCCTATACCGTTGGCGAGGCCGGTCCGCGCTTTGCCGAACTGCTTGAGGGACGCGTTCCTAAAGTCGAGAGATGCGAGCTGGTCAGCGAAGCTGTCAGCCGGGCCCGCGAGGCTGCTGCGGCGGGCGATGTGGTCCTGTTTTCGCCAGCTTGCGCCAGTTTTGACCAATTCCGTGACTATGAAAAACGCGGCCAACATTTCCGGTCGCTGGTGGGTGTGATCGCTGAATTCGGCGACTGTACGCCCGCAGCTTTTGATACGGATATCGCACCATGAGCGCCCACGGAACCATGGCCTCGCCGCGCGGTGACCGGACTTTCCATGCACCGGTCCCTGCCAATCGCAAGCTCAGCGAGCATATGCGTATCTGGTGGCGTGAGATCGACAAATGGTTGCTGTGCATGATCCTGTTGCTGATGGCATTGGGGACGGTGGCGGTCGCCGCTGCTGCACCCGCCGCCTCGGAGCAATTGGCCCGGCGCGGCATCGAAGTCGGGGAATTCCATTATCTGCGCCAGCACATTATGTTCCAGATTATGGGCATCGGCGGAATGATCGGTGTTTCCTTTCTGGATCGGGAAACGGCTCGCAGGCTCGGGATACTGGCATTTATCGGGTTCTTGTTCTTGCTGTTTCTGGTGCCGATCATTGGCGCAGAGAAAAACGGGGCACGGCGCTGGCTCGAATTCGGCATGTCGATGCAGCCGTCCGAATTCCTGAAACCGGGCTTTGCAATCGTGTTGGCGTGGATCCTCAGCCTGAAACTGCGCGACCAGAATTTGCCTGTTCTAACTTTCGTAACGGCAATCATGGGGCTAATCGCTGTTTTGCTGATGCTGCAGCCCAACCTTGGCGCGACGATCCTGTTTGGCGGGGTTTGGTTTGTTTTGGTGCTGCTCGCCGGGGTTTCGATTCAACGCATCGCCGCGTTGATCGGTGCCGGGCTTGTCGCGCTGACTGCGGCGTATTTCCTGTATGACAATGCGCGTTATCGCATCGATTCTTTCCTCGGCGGAGGAACGGCATTTGATCAGGTCGATTTGGCGCAGCGCACCTTGCTGGCTGGCGGGTGGACCGGAAGCGGGCTCTGGCTTGGAATTCGCAAAATGAACCTGCCCGAACCGCACACAGATTATATCTTCTCTGTGATCGGTGAAGAATTCGGCCTGTTAATGTGCGGGCTAATCGTCCTGCTCTATCTTGCGATTATTGGTAAGGCGTTGATGCGGTTGGTCGATGAAGACAATCTGTTTGCGCTGCTTGCAGGGGCGGGCCTTGTTACCCAAATCGGGGGACAGGCATTCATCAACATTCTGGTGAATTTGCAGCTGTTCCCGTCAAAGGGGATGACTTTGCCGCTGATCAGTTACGGCGGATCGTCGACTTGGGCGGTTTGTTTTACAGTGGGGCTGTTGCTTGCAATCACCCGGCGCAATCCGTTTCTTGCGCGTGAAAGCTCCGGGCTGAAAGACCTATTGGATCGCCCGAAAACCGGGCAAAGGGAGGAAACCGCATGACCAGCGAAACCGTGCAACCGGTACAGACCGGAGCCAGCCGGCATTTCGTTCTTGCTGCAGGCGGAACAGGTGGTCATTTGATCCCCGCTTTTGCTCTCGCAACCGAGCTTGAGGCGCGCGGCCATCACGTCGCTTTGATTACCGATGAGCGCGGCGCCAATATACCTGGCAAACCTGATAGTCTGACCGCGCATGTCCTTCCGGCGGGACGGTTTGGAAAGAACCCGTTCAGCTGGATAAATGGCGCGCGCGCGGTGATGGAGGGGCGCAATATGGCCCTGCGTCTGTTTGAAAGTTTCGAACCGAGCGCGGTCATCGGCTTTGGCGGATATCCGGCCCTGCCTGCGCTGCTAGCGGCGACATCGGCCGACGTGCCGAGCATCGTTCACGAACAAAATGCCGTTTTGGGCCGGGTTAACCGATTGCTGGCGAGCCGGGTTGAAGCGATCGCGACATCGTATTCCAAGGTTGAGCGGCTAAAGCCCAAATTCAGATCCAAGACGCATCTGGTGGGGAACCCGGTGCGCGAGGATGTGCTGGCGCTGCGAGATGAGGAATTTCCGGCATTTACCGAAGACGGTTTGCTGCGGGTTCTGGTCACCGGCGGCAGCCAGGGGGCAAGCGTGCTTTCCGATGTAGTTCCCGACGGCCTTTCCATGCTGCCTGATGGTCTGCGCCAGCGTCTTCAGGTAACGCAGCAATGCCGCAGCGAAGATGTGGACCGCGTGCGTGAGCGGTATGCAAGCCACAACATCGCCGCTGAACTTGGTACATATTTCGAAGACATGCACGAACGGCTTGCAGATACGCATCTGTTCATTGGCCGGGCAGGGGCGTCGACGATTGCGGAGCTTACAGCTGTTGGCAGGCCCGGAATATTAATCCCGCTTCCCATTGCAACCGACGATCACCAGGCAGTGAATACCCGCGATGTTGTGAAAGCTGGCGGGGCGCGAATGATCCGGCAATCAAGCTTCACTCCAAAAGAGCTGGCCAAACAGATTCAGGCGATGGCCAAAAACCCATCAAGCCTCGCAAATGCAGCGCATGGCGCGTGGAATTGCGGCTATCCTGATGCGGCGAAAAATCTGGCCGATCTGGTAGAAAGCATGGCTGGCATTGATTTGATGGATGTCGTTCGCGTGGGAGAGACAAACCCGCGCGCGGCAAAAGTGGCAAATAAGACCCAGACAGCAACTCGCGACGCTTCGCAAAAGGACGTGGCCGCATGAAGGGCGTCGGCACAGATATTGGAACCATCCATTTTGTCGGTATCGGCGGCATCGGCATGTCCGGCATTGCCGAGGTCATGGCGAACCTTGGTTACACAGTTCAAGGCAGCGACATCAAAGAAAGCCCGGTCGTAGAGCGGCTTCGCTCGCGCGGCGTCAAAATCGCTATCGGCCATGAAGCTGACAACGTCGAAGGCGCTGCAGTGGTTGTCACATCCACCGCCGTTCGCCGCACCAATCCCGAAGTCGCCTTTGCGCTGGAAAACCGCATCCCTGTGGTGCGCCGCGCCGAAATGCTGGCGGAACTTATGCGCCTGAAATCAACCGTCGCAGTCGCAGGAACGCATGGCAAAACGACGACGACCAGCATGATCGCCGCGCTGCTGGATGCGGGCAATGTCGATCCAACGGTGATCAATGGCGGTATTATTGAGCAATACGGCTCCAATGCGCGGATGGGCGATAGCGATTGGATGGTGGTCGAAGCCGATGAAAGCGACGGCAGTTTCCTGAGGCTTGATGGTACGATCGCTGTCGTGACAAACATCGATCCGGAGCATCTGGATCACTACGGTGATTTTGATGGTGTGAAGAAGGCGTTCGTCGAGTTCATTCACAATGTTCCGTTTTACGGCGCGGCAATTCTGTGTGTTGATCATCCTGAGGTTCAGGCCGTCATCGGCAATGTGCGTGATCGCAAGGTTGTGACATACGGATTTTCGCTTCAGGCGGATATTTGCGGGGTCAATATTCGCCCGAATGAAGGCGGAAATACTTTTGATGTCATGGTGCGTCAGCGCGGCGAAGAAGATCGCCGGATCGAAGGTGTCCATCTACCCATGCCCGGGCGTCACAATGTCCAAAATGCGCTCGCCGCGATTGCCGTTGCGATTGAAATGGGCTGTGCCGACGATGTGATCAAAACCGGTTTCGGTAGTTTCAGCGGGGTTCGCCGCCGCTTTACCAATGTCGGTTCTATCGCAGTCAAAGGCGCAAAGGTGAGCGTGATCGATGATTATGCGCACCATCCGGTCGAAATCCGCGCTGTATTGGGTGCAGCGCGAGAGGCCGTCCCGAAAGGCCGCGTTATCGCTGTGGCCCAGCCGCACCGTTACACCCGGCTGCACGATCTCATGGATGACTTTCAATCCTGCTTTAACGATGCCGATATGGTGTATGTCACGCCGGTCTATGAAGCGGGCGAAGACCCGATCGAAGGCGCAGATGCGGCTGGATTGGTCGCTGGCCTGAAATCGCGTGGCCATCGTTCGGCAGCGGTGATCGGCGACGAAACCGAGCTTGCGCAGGTGCTGGCCGCAGAAATCGAAGCTGGCGATATCATTGTTTGCCTCGGCGCGGGGGATATCACGCGCTGGGCTGCTGGCCTTGCCCCTGCGATTGAATCATTGCGGGGTGCATGAGTGTGACGACACAACCTGACGATTGGCAAGGATGGGATGATGGGGCTGCCCCGGACTGCGCGATTGAAGGCGCTGCGTCCGCGCCCATTCCGCTGGATGGTATTCGCGGAGATCTGACCTGCAAGGCGCCCTTAGCAAAGCTCGTCTGGTTCAAAAGCGGCGGACCTGCCGATTGGCTGTTTGAACCCGCCGATCTGGCCGATCTTAAATTGTTCATGGCGCGGCTCGGCGGGGTCATGCCGGTTATGCCGCTGGGGCTAGGCTCCAATCTGATTATCCGCGATGGCGGTGTCCCCGGCGTGGTTGTCCGGCTGGGCAAACCGTTTGCGAAAGCCGATGTGACAGGGGAGACGGCGCTTATATGCGGCGGCGGGGCCAGCGGTATTCTGGTCGCTTCAAAGGCGCGCGACGCGGGTATCGCGGGGCTGGAATTTCTTCGCGGCATTCCCGGTACTGTTGGCGGATTTGTTCGGATGAATGGCGGGGCGTATGGGCGCGAAGTTGCCGATATCCTGATCGATTGTGACGTGATTATGCCCGATGGAGAGCTGGTCACATTGCCGGTCGCAGACCTGCAATACACATATCGCCATTCGGCACTGCCCGAAGGCGCAATTGTTGTTTCTGCACGATTTGAAGGAACGCCGGGTGATCCGGCCGATATTGGTGTTGAGATGGACCGGATCGCACAAGCACGCGAGGAATCGCAGCCTCTGCGAACCAAAACCGGCGGATCAACTTTCAAGAACCCCGAAGGCGGTAAAGCGTGGCAGCTGGTTGACGAGGCGGGGTGCCGCGGCTTTCAATTGGGCGGCGCGCAGGTTAGTGAAAAGCACACAAATTTCCTGATCAATACCGGCGATGCAACCAGCGCGGATATCGAGGCGTTAGGCGAAGAAGTGCGAGAGCGTGTCTACAAAAAATCAGGTGTAACGCTTGAATGGGAAATTCAGCGAGTGGGACGAGCATGACCAAACCCCTTCACATCGCAGTCCTGATGGGCGGCTGGGCGAATGAACGCGAAGTGTCGCTGATGAGCGGCGGCGGCGTTGCCGATGCGCTGGAAAGCAAGGGTTACCGCGTCACCGAAATCGATATGGGCCGCGACGTTGCGCAAAGGATTGCCGAGGCCGCGCCAGATGTTGTCTTTAACGCACTGCATGGCGTTCCGGGCGAAGACGGTACGGTTCAGGGTATGCTCGATCTGATGGGCATTCCCTATACCCATTCCGGCGTCGCCACGTCGGTGATAGCGATTGATAAACAGCTGACCAAACAGGCGCTTGTTCCCAATGGCATTCCAATGCCCGGCGGGCGTATTGTCCCCTCAGAGGAATTGTTCGAGCGCGATCCGCTGCCGCGGCCATATGTTCTCAAACCCGTAAACGAAGGTTCGTCTGTCGGTGTGGCGATCATTACCGAGGACAGCGATATCGGCAATCCCATCGCCCGCGGCGCCAAAGGCCCGTGGCAGGAATTTTCCGAATTGCTTGCCGAACCGTTTATCAAAGGGCGCGAATTGACCACTGCAGTGATCGACGGGCCATCTGGCCCGCGCGCTTTGGGCGTGACCGAACTGATCATCGATACCGGCTTTTACGATTACGAACACAAATATACCGAAGGCCGCACGCAGCATGTTTGCCCGGCAAATATCCCGCCTGAGATAGCAGCCCTTTGCGAGAATTACGCGATCCGTGCGCATACTTTGCTGGGCTGTCACGGGACCAGCCGGACGGACTACCGCTGGGATGATGAAGCGGGTGAGGAAGGTCTGTTTGTCCTTGAAACGAACACCCAGCCTGGAATGACTCCGTTAAGCCTGGTCCCTGAACAGGCTCGCCATGCTGGCATCGATTATCCCGAACTGTGCGAGATGATCGTGCTGGAAGCGCTGCGGGTCCACGATATGAAGAACAGAGAGGCCGGCAATGGCTAAAATCACCCGCTCAAGCGGCAAAGGGGTCCGGCGCGCGGCGAAATCACAGAGCCGCGCCGCAGGCGCGCGCCGCGCCAAGGCAAAGACCACGGGTATCGTTGACGGTGCAATGGGCCTGCTGCCATTCACAGAGGAACAATGGAGCCGTATCTGGCTGACGATTATCATCGGCGGGGCGCTGGCGCTCGCATGGTTTATCGCCAGCCTTGCCGGCGTGCCGGCATTGGCTCAGGCGCAGGTGGCCCAGATCGCTGCCGATGCAGGGTTCGAAGCGCGTCAGGTGCGTGTAACCGGCACACAGCGCATGGACGAAGGCGAAGTCTACGCGCTGGGTTTTGCACGGCGCGGTCAGGCAATGACGCAGGTCGATATCAAACAGCTGCGCGCGGATCTTATGGAACTTTCCTGGGTCGCGGACGCGCGCGTTTCTGTTCAACTGCCCGATACGCTGGCGATAGACATTGTTGAACGCAAACCGCACGCCGTTTTGGAAAAGCCCGACCGGCTTGTCCTGATCGATGCAGCAGGCCACGAGCTCGCGCCGATATCCAGCGAAAAGGCTAAGGATATGCTGCGCATTTCCGGCCCCGGATCGGCCAAGCAGGTTGGCAATCTGGACCGACTGCTGGCAGCTGCACCTGCGCTTCAGCCGCAGGTTTCCGGCGCAGAATGGGTGGGTAATCGCCGCTGGAATGTGACTTTTAAAACGGATCAGGTTCTCGCGCTTCCCGAAGGCGATGATGACGCTGCATCCGCTTTGGTCAAATTCGCCCGAATGGACGGGCAAAACCGGCTTTTAGGCGGTAAAGTGACCAGTTTCGATATGCGGGATCCGCCGCGCGTTTACATGCGCGTTCCGGGCCGGTCCGATAACGTTCAGTTGTTGGCCGGAAACGCACCGTGAGCGCGGCCGCGAAACCCAAAACAGTCGCGCCTCGTGCACGTCTTGCGAAGATATTCGGCGCGGTGAACATCGGGTCATTCCGAATTTCGGCCATGATAATGGGAGAAACCGAAACCGGTGATTTGATCGTGCTTGGATCGGGACACCGCGCCAGCCAAGGGATCAAGCGCGGCTATGTCACCGATATGAAAGCGGCGACGTATGCCATTCGCGATGCCGTGGAGCGGGCGGAGAAAAACGCAGGGCAAAGCGTCCAAAGCGTTTGGATCGCATGCGCTGGCGCCGGCCTGAAAAGCCGCGTCTCGAAAGTCGAAATTGAAATTGGCGGGCGGCGTATCGAAGAAGACGATGTGGAGCATTTGCTGGTCGCTGCGCGCGATATGATCCAGCCAGATGGCCGCACCGTCCTGCACGCACAGCCTGCGCATTACACTTTGGATGGTGCGCATGGGGTTGCCAATCCGCGCAATTTGCATGCGGAGCGGCTTGGTGTGGATGTCCATGTTATGTTGGCCGATGGCGCGCCGGTACGCAATTTGATGGAGGCGGTTCAAAGCGCTCATCTGGAAGTAGAAGGCGTGGTCGCCGCGCCTTTGGCAGCAGGATATGCCTGTCTTTCGCTGGAAGAACGCGAATTGGGCGTGGCTTTGGTTGAAATCGGATCAGATGTTACAAATGTTTCCGTTTTCGCTGGCGGGATGCTTTTGGGCCTGCGCGCGATCCCGATGGGATCAGGCGACATCACCGATGCCATCGCCAGCGCGTTCGGTATTCGGCGCTTTCAGGCAGAGCGTTTGAAATGCGTTTCGGGATCGGCGATCGCCAGTCCAACCGACCACCGCGAGATGATCCCGGTAAACGGCCCGAATGACGGATGGGATGAGGATGCAACAGGCCCGGTCGCCCGCGGTGCCGATGAGAAGAACCGGATCCCGCGCGCAGAGTTGGTCTCGGTTGTCACACAGCAACTTTCGCAACTGACGATAGCGATCAGCAAATCTCTGAAAGAAATGGGATTTTTCGGACCTAATGCGGGTCAGGTCGTTCTGACCGGCGGCGGGGCGGAGCTTGCCGGGCTTGCTGAATACACTCAGAGCGCGCTTGGTATGCCCGTGCGTATTGGCCGTGCGCCCTCGCTTACTGGTCTGCCGGAAGCGCACTCCACACCGGGGTTCGCAACGCTGGCCGGTCTATGCCTGTATGCCGCAGATGATCCCATCGATATTCGCGCGATTGGCGCGCGGCATCAGGAGGTCAATCGCAGCGGCGGCCTTGCCGGTACGATCGGTTTTGCAAGGCTGTTTCGGGCGATGAAAGAGTATTTCTGAACGAAGACGAGATGTTATCACGGCGATGCGTGGTGTATGAAAGTTAATAAGGCACTGTGGATAAGGATTTCTGCGGTATAACGGGCTTGTATCGTATGTGGCACAAGCACAAAGAGCAAAAAAGTGTGACCAGGCGGCAAATATAACAGGGGCGCCCCGTCTGCTTAGAGGAAGAGCAAAATGAGCATCAATATCGGACCGGCAGCAACTGATGACCTTCGTCCGCGGATTACCGTAGTCGGGATCGGCGGAGCAGGTGGCAATGCGATTGCCAATATGATCGCCTCTGAAATCGAAGGCGTCGAGTTCATTGTCGCAAATACCGATGCGCAGGCATTGAGCACGAGTCCGGCTGAAAAGCGGATCCAGCTTGGTCCCGATATCACGGGCGGTCTGGGTGCAGGCGCTCGTCCCGAAGTGGGTAAGGCCGCTGCTGAAGAAACCGTCGCAGAGATCGAGGAAGCGCTGGAAGGCGTGAATATGGTCTTCATCGCGGCAGGCATGGGCGGCGGCACGGGAACAGGTGCAGCGCCGGTCATTGCAGAGGCTGCGCGGCGCAAGGGTGTGCTGACCGTCGGCGTTGTTACCAAACCATTCCTCTTCGAAGGCACGCGCCGGATGCGGGCCGCCGATTCAGGGATCGCCGAACTTCAGGAATGCGTTGACACACTGATTGTCATTCCGAACCAGAATCTGTTCCTGATCGCCAAAGCAGAAACTACATTTAAAGAAGCGTTCGAGCTGGCGGATGAAGTTCTCCAGCAGGGTGTCCGCTCAATCACCGATCTGATGGTGATGCCCGGCCTGATCAATCTCGACTTTGCCGATGTTCGCTCTGTGATGAGTGAGATGGGTAAAGCCATGATGGGCACCGGCGAGGGCGAAGGCGAAACCCGTGCACTTGATGCCGCGGAACAGGCCATCGCCAACCCGCTGCTTGACGGTGTCAGTATGCAGGGTGCCAAAGGCGTGATCATATCGATCATCGGCGGCGAAGATATGAAGCTGCTCGAAGTGGACGAAGCGGCAAACCACATTCGTGAACTGGTAGACGAGGATGCCAATATCATTTGGGGTAGTGCGTTTAACCCCAACCTCGATGGGAAGATCCGCGTTTCTGTAGTTGCCACGGGTATTGAACCCACCTCTGCTGGTCGCGCGGATCAACGCACGCAAGTATCGCTGTCAAGCTCGCGCGCTCCGAAGCGCCCGGTCCTTGAACTTCCTGGTGAGAGCGAGGTCGCTGAAGAGGCGGGCGGTGATCTGACCGATGAAGAGCCGATGACCCTGACTGCGCCAGAGCTTCCTGATTTTGAAACCGAATCTGAGTCCGACGCGGAACCTGAATTCGAGCCTGCTAACGAAGCGGAACCGTTTGATCTCAGCGGTATGCAAGCAGGCGATGATATGGGTGAAGCTGAGGAAGACGATGATGTTGAAGGCATTGTCGATCCGCTTGCCGGGCTGCGCGGTGCAGATGATGAGCCTAATGATTCGTCCGATGCCGGTAACGCGGCACTCGCCGATCCGGCTGATGACAGCCATTTGGGTTCCGCTAGCCATAGTGGCTTCAAAAGCGGCGATACGGAAGAGCCACTGGATCTGACAGGTGAGTATGCCGCTGACGGCGATGAAGACAATATCTTCGGTGACGCTGATCGTCTGAGCGAAGAGGATAAGCCTGTTGAGGCGCGCCTAGGTGGAAGTCGGCGCAAGAGCCTTCTTGGAGGGTCTGCTGGCGCTGATGCCGATGGTGGGAAAAGCGAAGACGGCCCGAGCAGTGATAGCGGCTCTGCCTCGCAAGGCGGTTCTCCACCCGCCAAACCTGCCGCAGCATCAGGCGGGGGCAGTACGTTGTTTGAACGCATGGCCAACCTGTCCCGCACGGGATCGGATGAGAGCGATGATGACGATGACGACGATGATGCGCCCGCGCTCAGCATCCCGCGGTTCCTGGGACGTCAGAACAATCAGTAATATGGGCGCTTCGGCGCATCGCGAGATTTGAAAGCAGCGATCTTTCTCGGTTCGGCCTGATCACGGTGCTGTTCGCCCCGGGTTCAGGCTCAACGGGGTATTCGCGGCGCGAGTTTGGATTAGCTGACATTGCAATGATGATGCACATTTCAAATATGCTTCGCGCCGCTGCCCCCATCGCGATTGGTCTCTCGGCGCTGGCCGGTGCACCCCTTGCGGCGCAAGAATCGACCTCGCGCGAGGTGGTTCAGGCCCTGCCGTCAAAGGATGTTCAGCGCCTCAATCGAGCGTTGCTGCGTCTGGCAAAGCAGCCCGATAATGTCTCCGCATTGATCGAGGCGGGCGAGGCATCTTCCAATGCTGGCGATCTGGATGCGGCCATCGGGTTTTATGGCCGTGCCAATGATCTGGCGCCAAATGATGCGCGCATTAAATTGGGCATGGCCAATATCTATCTTCGGTCAGGCCGCCCGACTGAGGCACTGCCGCTATTTGCGGCTGCGCAAAGCGCGGGGGCAGACGCATCAGACCTTCTGAGCGACCGGGCGCTCGCGTTTGATATGCTTGGCGATACCGCCAGTGCGCAGGCCGCGCATTTGCGTGCTATAAGCCTCCAGCCCAAAGATACTGAGGCAAAGCGGCGGCTGGCCATCAGCTATGCGATTGCCGGGAACAGGGCCGGCTTTGAAGAAATCCTGCGTCCCCTGCTGGACCGCCGTGATTTTGCGTCCTTTCGTGCCCGCGCATTCGGATTGGCGATCATGGGTGAGCAAGACCGCGCTTCTGCGATTGTTGATGCGGTCATGCCGCGCGATCTTGCAGGGCGCATCAATCCTTACCTCGCATACATGCCGCGCCTCACAAAATCACAGCAAGCCGCAGCGGCCAATCTCGGGATTTTTCCCAAAGCGGCTGATATTGGCCGCGAGGACCCTCGTATTGCGGCCTATTCAAGCGGCGTCGCTAATAATGATGCGATGATCGCGCGCTCTGCGGGTTCAAAACTGGAGCCTGCTGGCGAGCCACTTGGAACGCCAACTGCGTCCCTCGCCAGTTCAGCGGATGCCGTCTCCACGCCCGTCTCCACGCCCGTTTCCGCGCCTGCGGAAAGAAAAGCGGCGCAATCTATGAATACGCCCGTTGCAGCGCCCGGGTTTGATCTGGCCAAGGCAGACACCTCCGCCGCAGCCAAACCCGTGGTAGCTCCTGCGCCAAAACCGGTGGTTCAAAAGGTTGTCCGAAAGGCCAACGTCGCAGATGCTTTCGCCGATCTGGGCGGTGTTGTATTGCCGGATACCGAGGCAAGCGGTGATGCGGTCGATCTGGCTATTATCGAGATTCCGCGCGAAGCCGCGCCCGAGCCAAAAGTCCAAGAACCGGAAAAACCCGATCACCCCAGCCGCATTTGGGTGCAGCTGGCGACCGGGCGTGATGTCTCGGCTCTTAAATTCGATTGGCGGCGGTTGAGTCGCAAATCGGCAGGCTTGCTTGATGATTTTGATCCGCATGTGACCCCTTGGGGACAAGCGAACCGGCTGCTTGCTGGACCGGTCAAATCGCTAAAGGAAGCGAGCGACCTCATCAATGCGCTGAAGGACAAGGGGATCGATACCTTTCGCTTCACCAGCCCTGAAGGCACTGAAATTAAATCAATAAAGTAACTGTTTGGGATCATCCCCGGCTTTCTGTGCACAAGGTTTGAACAGGCGAAATGGGTTCTCCCCAGCCGCCATCTGCCAGCGGATTGCCAAGCAAGGGGGCTTACAGGCATCTGTTTACATGATGTTAAAAAAGGCCCCTACTCAATGAGACCGCGCGAGCAGGAATTTGAAGCGCAGAATGACGCTCCGCCAGTCGATATGCTCGCCGCTTTGTTCGCAGCGCGCGGCTGGGATTGCGAGATCACGTCTGATGATGAGATGAGCGGCGAGGTACAGGGCAGTTGGGCCAAGTATCAATTGCGGGCGATTTGGCGCGAACAGGATAGCGTCCTACAATTCCTTTGCCTGCCCGATATTCGGGTTCAGGATGACAAAAAACAGCGAGCATACGAGCTGTTAAGTCTTGTGAATGAACAAATGTGGCTTGGCCATTTTGATATCTGGTCGAATGGTGATGTGCTGCTCTATCGCCACGGTGTGTTGCTGGGCGATGATCGAATGCTCAGCCTTACTCAGGCGCAATCTCTGGTCGAAAATGCAATTGACGAATGCGACCGTTTCTATCCGGCGTTCCAGTTTGTGCTTTGGGGGGATAAGAGCCCGCGAGACGCTTTAGATGCAGCAATGGTTGACGCGGCGGGGGAGGCATAACCACTTGGGGGCTTTCAAGGTTCATATTTAAAGGTGGTTTGCCATGTCGGGCATCAAACAACTTCTTATCATCGGCTGCGGAAATATGGGCGGCGCTATGCTGGCCGGATGGCTTGCGGCGGGTATCGATCCTGCACGGTTTGCGGTTCTTGATCCTGCGCTTGAGGCCGCGCCTGCTGGCGTGGCTTTGTATCGCAGTCCCGAAGAGGCCGCCGCAGCAGGCGGGCATGATGCGGTTATGCTGGGCTTCAAGCCTCAGCAGCTCGGCAAACTTGCACCTGGTTTACAGGCGATCACGGGAGGCGGTGTGGCGATTTATTCGCTGCTTGCCGGTCTTACTCTTGCGCAGCTTAAATCAGCATTCCCTGATGCTGCGGCGCATATCCGCGTGATGCCGAACCTCGCGTCGCGAATTAACAAATCTCCGATTATTCTTCTCGAAACCGGTCTGGATGCCGATGCGCGAGACGGCGTCTACGCGTTTTTCGATGCGCTCGGCACGGCGGTCTGGCTTGAAGCGGAGGAAAAGTTTGATCTGGTCACGGCGCTCGCCGGATCGGGTCCGGGTTTTGTCTATCGCTTTATCGATGCGCTTGCCGGGGCGGCAACGCAGCTGGGACTGGAAGCCAGCCAGGCCGAAGCCCTCGCCGTGGCGATGGTCGATGGCGCATCTTCGCTGGCGGCGGGCGAAACAATTTCTGCCGGAGAGCTGGCTGATCGGGTCGCCAGTCCCGGCGGTATGACGCGCGAAGGCATGAATGTTCTGGACGCGAACAGCGCGTTGCACAATCTGTTGGTCGAAACATTACAGGCGACCGCAGAAAAAGGCAGCGAGCTGTCGCGCGGTAACGGTTAATCCGCATCAACACTCTCATTCCGGTTTCGCTTGAAATTACGCCGGAAAACACCGATATTGCTGACAACTGGTGCGTATTGTCGCACCTATTTTGGAGACAAGGTATCCATTATGTCTGATTGGAATGAAACACAGCGCACCGGTTTTGGCTCGGTGCCACGCGCCGGCGGAGATGTCGCTGGCGTTGCTTACGATCAGGGCCTGCGCAAGCACATGCTCTCGATCTACAACTATATGGCGTCCGGCGTCCTGTGGACCGGCATTGTCGCGATCCTGTTTTCCTGGGGCGGAATGGAATCGCCGGCGGCTTCGCTCGCACTAAATGGCGGCATCCTGTTCTGGGCTGTTAAACTGGCTCCTTTGGCCTTTATCCTCGCCATGAGCTTTGGTTTGCACAAGATGAGCCAGACGACACTTCAGATCGTGTTCTGGTCCTTTGCGACTGTCATGGGTCTGTCTTTGTCGACGATTTTCCTCGTTTACACGGGTGAATCAATCGCGGTGACATTCTTCGCAACAGCAGGCGCTTTCGCCGGTCTTTCGCTGTTCGGTTACACGACGAAGAAAGACATGTCTGGCTTTGGCAGCTTCCTGATCATGGGTGTGATTGGCCTGATCATCGCCAGCGTGATCAACATCTTCCTGCAGTCCGAAGCCATGGCTTTTGTCATCAGCGGGATCGGTGTTCTGGTTTTTGCTGCGCTGACTGCATACGATACACAGCGCCTCAAGAGAGAATATCAGCACGTTCGCGGAACAGACTTTGCTGGCAAAGCGGTGATCATGGGTGCAACCAGCCTGTATCTCGATTTCGTCAACATGTTCATGTTTCTGCTTCAGTTTCTTGGCAGCCGCGAATAATCTCGCGTTGCTAACATGATCGGAACCGGTGTTTTTCGATCAAACTGGTGAAATCTACGATGCCCGGTGCCTTTCATTAGGTGCCGGGCATTTGCTTTGCTGTCCGAGGGGACTAACACTCGGTGCTTCATTTGCGAGTAAGGCGGGCTCTGGCATTGTCAGGGTAGCCAAAAGAGAGAGACAGAATGAGCAAAGCGGTTCGTGAAAACGCCAATCCTATCGGCCTTAAAATCACTTCTATCGCGGTTGCGATTGGACTGCTTGGTGCCTGCGCGACGCCCCCTCCGCCACCTCCGCCTCCGCCTCCGCCTCCGCCTCCTGCGGCAAAGATCATTCCGCTCCGGCCTCTGCCACCGGGCGGTGCATCCTATGTGATGAACATTCCTGGCAAAGATCTGCTGGGCCGCCGGATGACCGTCAATCGCGGGCTCTCCGACGATGAAAAAGTGTGGCATTTCCGGTCTGCATGGAATGTTGCTGCGCTGAATTGCACAGCCGCGCGGTTCCAACCTGTCCTCGATGCGTACAGCGTCTACATCAAAGATCACGCAACCGCGCTCATGAGCGTAAACCGCCGGATTGATCGTAAATATCGCAACGAAATGGGCGCCCGGCGGGCCGGAATTATCGAACGCGAAGGCAAAATGACCAGCGTGTACAATTTCTTCGCTCTGCCGCCTGCACGCAGCGGGCTTTGCGCAGCGGCGCTCGATATATCAAACCGGGCTCTGGCGGCTCCGCCCGCCGATCCGATTGCTTTTGCTATGGATAATTTCGAACTCCTCCTTGATCCTTTTTCTACGTTCTTTGACGAATATGAGGAATATCAGCGGCTTTCGGCACGCTGGGATCAAGAATACGGCGCTGAATACGGAGCATCGCAGCCCGGCTGGGTAGCCGTGCAGCGCGCGCTTGCAGACGGTATCGCAGTCCCAACCGTGGGCGAAAATCCGGCGGCGACATTGGCGACGCCAGCCGCGGCGGGTAGCACGGTCGTAGATAGCGCGACCGGAGCAGAAGTGCCTGTCATACCGGTTCAGGACGGATTCGTTTCGCAGCCTGTGGTCGAACCGATCCCGACCGAGGCAGCGCAAGATCCAGCGCCTGCACCGCGCGGCTTGCGATAAGCCATATTCGAGCGTAATCACGCGCCATCACTTCGGTAACGGGAATGCGGTTCGATTCCGCAGCTGTCCCTGCAACTGTAAGCGGTGAGCGATTGTTTCGCGCGGCCTTGATAGAGGGCGCAGCCACTGAGGGTAACCTTGGGAAGGTGAGATTCGACCGCGTCGATCCGTGAGCCAGGAGACCGACCGGAGCGAGTCGCTTGTTGCCCCTCTCAGGGATTGGAGAGGCGCGAAAAATACTTTCGTTTCGAGCGACGATAGATGGCCGTGCGGGACAATCCCGTGCGGTCAATACTGTTGCTCGTTCGGAAGGGATTACACCTGTGAGACTTGAATTACGAATTGGCGCTGCGATTGCGGCGCTTGGCTTTGCTGTGCCGGCCATTGCGCAAGATAATGCGGTGCAAAACACTCAAAATGACAGTGCCGGGGACACGGGTGAAGAGCCGGTCCTGCTCCATTCGAACCGCAAGGAATTGCTGGTTGTGGCCAGCCGATCGGAGAATCTGGCGATTGATGATTACACAGGGTCCGTGCAGCGTTTGTCTGCGGCTCAGCTTGAACAGCGCCAGACGCGCGACATCGCCGATATCCTGCGCGATGTGCCGGGCGTCGCCGTCAGTTCCGTCGCAGGGCAGACCCAAATCCGCCTGCGCGGTTCAGAGGCAAACCATGTCCTTGTTTTGGTGGACGGAATCGAAGTGTCTGATCCGTTTGCAGGCGAATTTGATATTGGCACATTGCAGGCAGAAATCGGAGCGGGCGTAGATGTACTTCGCGGTCAGCAGTCCGCGCTTTACGGGGCAGATGCGATTGGCGGCGTCGTTGCCTATCAAAGCGCAAGCGGCGCAGATCTGAACGGATTTGGCGGGCGCGTCGAAGCAGGAACCAACAATACGGTGAATGGATCTGCGCGGATCGGGATCGGTGATTATTACGGCGATCTGGCGGTCAATGCGACCATCGTGAGCACCGATGGGGAGCCAAATGCGAGAGGCGGAAACCGCAACCTTGCGCGCGACAGTTACACTGTTTCGGCCAAGGGATCCGTTCGCCCGGCCGAAAACTTTCAACTGCGCGCCGCGACCCGTTTCATTCGGACCGAAGGCGGATTCAACAATTCAGACTTTGATACCCAAAGCCCTACATTCGGACTGATTATCGATACACCTGACGCCGAGTTTGAAAACGAGGCAATTTATGTCCTCGCCGGAGCGAATTTGAGCACGTTTGACGGCGATTGGACGCATGATTTATCGGCCCAGATCGCGGATATCAATCGAGACACCTTTGGCGCTTTTGGTCGCAGCAGCGGAAGCGAGGGTGACCGGTTCAAGGCGTCTTATGTAAGCGCGGCGCAGCTCGGCTTTGCAGACCAGAAACACTATCTCACCCTTGCTGCGGATTGGGAACGCGAAGGGTTCCGCAATGACGATCCGTTCGGAACTGCATTTTCCGAGCGGCGCGTGATCGAGAATATCGGTCTTGCAGGCGAATACCGTTTTGAAGGCTATGATATTGATCTGTCCGCAGCGGTCCGCCACGATATCAACGACAGGTTCGCCGATGAAACGACCTTCCGCGTGGGGGCCGGGTATCAGGTGACAGATACCACTCGAATTCGTGCGAGCGCAGGCTCCGGCATCAAGAACCCCGGATTTTTCGAATTGTTCGGATTCTTTGATGGCCAGTTTATCGGCAATGAAGATTTGCAACCTGAAAAATCCACCGGCTGGGAAGTGGGTGTTGATCAATCCCTCGCCCGGGGTGATGCGGTGGTTTCTCTCGTCTATTTCGATAATGATCTGGAGAATGAGATATTTACGATATTTCCTGCCCCAGATTTCATTGCCACACCCGCCAATAGACAAACCATTAGCACTCGGCGCGGGGTAGAGGTCTCGGTCAATGCCATGCTGGGCGGGGGTTTCTCTTTTGATGCAGCCTACAGCTATTTGGACGCGCAGGAAGGCGGCGTGAAAGAAGTGCGCCGCCCCGATCACATCGCCAGCGCCGCCTTAAATTGGACTGCATCGGATGATTCCGCCTCTGTAACGCTGGTAATACGGCACAATGGCGAAACCGAAGATCTGGCCTTCACCGATCCCAGCTTTGTGCCGGTGCGCGAGACCCTCGACGATTTCACGCTTGTGAACATATCCGGAGAGATGCGAGTGAAAGAGGGGGTCAGCCTGTTCGGAAGGGCTGAAAACCTGCTGAACCGGACATATGAGCAAGTGTTCAGCTTCGTTTCGCCAGGCCGGAATGTGACAGTCGGAATTCGCGCAACGTTCTAATCCGCTCGCAATTTGGTGAGGAAATGCATAGGTGCACCTTATGCATTTCCTCGACCAAGCCAAAATCTATCTTAAATCGGGTGCCGGAGGGCCGGGAGCGGTCAGTTTCCGGCGCGAGAAGTACGTCGAATATGGCGGCCCAGACGGCGGTAATGGGGGCAAAGGCGGCGATATCATCTTTGAAGCCGTTCAAGGCCTCAACACGCTTATCGATTTCCGGTATTCCCAGCATTTTAAGGCCAAGCGCGGCAATCACGGACAGGGCAAGGATCGCACTGGTGCGGCGGCTCCTGATCTTGTGATCAAAGTGCCGGTCGGCACCCAAATCTTGTCGGAAGATAAAGAAGAAGTGCTCGCGGATTTTACCGAGATCGGGCAGCGGATCACCTTTCTTGAAGGCGGGATGGGAGGACGCGGCAATGCGTCCTACAAATCTTCCACAAACCGCGCTCCGCGCCAGCACCAGCCGGGCACACCTAGCGAGGAAATGTGGGTCTGGCTGCGGCTAAAACTGCTGGCCGACGTTGGCTTGCTCGGATTGCCCAATGCGGGAAAATCGACATTCATCAACGCCGTATCCAATGCAGGGGCAAAGGTTGGTCATTATGCCTTCACGACTTTGGTCCCGAAACTGGGCGTTGTGCATCACAAGGGCCGCGAATTTGTGCTGGCGGATATTCCGGGCCTGATCGAAGGCGCAGCCGATGGTGCAGGCATTGGTGACAGGTTCCTCGGCCATATCGAGCGCTGCCGGGTTTTGATCCATTTGATTGATATCGCTGGCGATGACCCGGCACAGGCAATGCAGGTCGTTCAGGATGAACTTGCAGCCTATGGTGCGGGTCTGGAAGACAAACCGCAATTGATTGTGCTGAACAAGCTGGATCTGGCCGATAAAGAACTGTCGGAGGCTTTTGCCGCCGAACTGCGCGACGCGGGCGCCGAAAGAGTTTTTTCCGTGTCAGGCGCCACAGGTGAGGGTATCGGGGAACTTATGGATGCGGTTCTTGGTTATTTACCTGACCGAACATCGACCGAAACGAAAACCGTCGAAGTTGAAGACGAATCTGAGGCGGATGCCGATTGGTCGCCAATCTGAATTCAGTCCGCCGCCGCGCGGACCATTAAGGTAGCTGCATGTCTGTCGAGAATCTCCTCGATTTCCGTGATGTTGAAAAATGCCCCCGGCTTGTAATCAAGATCGGGTCGGCATTGTTGATTCACCCCGATGGTGAGCCGCGTTTTGAATGGCTCCGCACCGTGGCGCACGAAATCTCCGGAGCGCGTGAACGCGGGCAGGAGATCATCGTGGTGGCGTCTGGATCGGTCGCGCTTGGTGCCTCTATGCTGGAATTGCCTGATGGAGGGCGCGGGACACTTGCCCATGCACAGGCCGCCGCATCCGTTGGCCAGGTGTTCTTGGCGTCCACCTGGGCGCAGCTGCTGGCTGAGTATAACCTTAAAGCCGGACAAATGCTGCTGACTTTGGATGATCTGGAAGGGCGCAGCCGGTATCTCAATGCGCGCAATACCCTGCGCGAATTGCTGGAACGCGGTGCCATTCCGATCATCAACGAAAATGATACGATCGCGACCAACGAAATCCGGTTTGGCGACAATGATCGTCTCGCAGCGCGCGTGGCGCAGGTCGCAGGTGCCAACGGTATCTTGCTGCTGACCGATGTTGACGGCCTGTATGACAAACACCCGGAAGAACCCGATGCACAAATGCTTTCAGAGGTCCGGGGCGTAACCGAAGAAATCCACGATATGGCAACCGGCGGGTCTGGGTCCGGGATTGGTTCGGGCGGGATGACGTCCAAATTGCTCGCCGCAGAAATTGCCGAGCGGGCGGGCATCGCGCTTGCGATCATCAAGGGCAAGGACGATTATCCGATCGGCCGCGCCATCAGCGCGGATACGGGTACCTTGTTCTTGCCGAAACGCGACGATAATGCGTTCAAGAACTGGATCGGCGGGCGGCTGCGTTTCAGCGGATCAATCCGCATTGATGATGGCGCGCTCAAGGCGCTGCAAAACGGCAAGAGTCTGCTCGCCGCCGGAATAACGGGCGTTTTCGGAGACTTTGAACGCGGCGATGTCATCGCGATCGAAGATGCCCAGGGTCGGATGATCGCCAAAGGCATGATCGAATATGACAAGGAAGACTGCGTCAAAATAAGAGGGCTGCGCAGCGATCAGGTCGCTCGCCGGCTTGGCCATGTCCCACGCTCTGCGGTGATCCACCGCGACCAGATGGTTATGTTGTAAGACCATGAGTGTCATTGCCATGACCGGCGCAACCGGCTTTGTTGGCAGCGCGACGTTAGAGGCCGCGTTGCACCGGGCGCACGGCGTTCGCGCACTCACCAGAAGCCCCCAGCCGGCGCATAATCGCACCCAATGGGTTCGCGGTACTCTAGACGATACAAAGGCTCTCAACGAGCTTGTCACAGGTAGCGATGCGGTGATCCACATTGCAGGCCTCACCAACACTCCCAATCCCGGCCGCTTTGAAGCAGCGAATGTCACAGGCACAGCCAACATGATTGCCGCGGCCAAGGATGCCGGGGTCCAACGGTTTGTGTTCGTATCGTCGCTATCTGCGCGTGAGCCGGACCTGTCGGCCTATGGCCGGTCAAAGGCCCGCGCCGAGGAACTGGTAAAAGACAGCGGTCTTGATTGGACCATCGTTCGTCCGCCTGCCGTGTATGGGCCGGGTGATAAAGACATGTTCGAGCTTTTCCGCGTGGCAAGGTTCGGCTTCGTACCGGTTCCATCCGCAGGCCGTACGTCCATTATCCATGTGGAGGATCTTGCCCGGCTGTTGGTCGCTTTAGTCCCGGAAAACCCGGTAACTTTGCGCCGGATTTACGAACCGTGGGATGACAATGCCTTTGGGTATGAACATTCCGAACTCGCCCAAATGATTGGTGAGGCAATGGGCAATGACAACGCCAAAGCTTTGCCGCTATCGCCTGCAATTATGCAATTCGGGGCGAAGGTTGATGGCTTTCTGCGGGGGGCGAACGCGAAACTCACGCCTGACCGTGTCGGGTACATGCTCCATCCCGATTGGGTTTGCGACATGAAGAAAGCGCCGCCGCTGTCGGTTTGGCAGGCGGTGTGGTCCGGGCCAGAAGGCCTGAAGATGACAGCCGAATGGTACCGTGAGCAGGGGTGGCTGTAAGGGCCGCTTAGACTTGGTCTTGCGTCCTTACAAAAACGGTTCCTCGCCCGGCTGGTGAATGCCGCATTCGACTTTGTCCCAGCCTTTCCACCGGCCCGAGCGCGGGTCTTGGCCATCTGCGACCTTGTGGGTGCAGGGTTCGCATCCGATCGACGGGAATCCTTGTGCGACGAGAGGGTGACGCGGCAGGTCATGTTCTTCAAGATAGTCCGCGATATCGTCTGCCGACCAATCGATCAGCGGATTGATTTTGAGCCGGCCTTGATCGTCCGATGTGTCCACCTCAAAACGTGGCAGATTTGCGCGGGTCGCGGACTGGAATGCTTTGCGCCCGGTAAAGCTCGCGTCGTAATTGGCGAGCGCTTTCGCAAGCGGAATGACTTTGCGGATTTCGCAGCAACCATCGGGATCATATGACCAGCGAAGCCCGGTTTCGTCCTTGGCGGTAAGGACGGTCTCTTGCGGTTTCAGAACCACCAGGTTCGTAAGAGAGAGCCGTTCGACAACGTGATCACGGTATTTCAAAGTGGCCGCAAAATGCTTCCCCGTGTCGAGAAACAAGACGGGCACCGACGGATCGACCTGCGCAATCAGGTGGAGCAGCACAATGCTTTCTGCGCCAAAACTCGAAACGGTTGTGACATCGCCTGCAAGGCTGCCTTTGATCACCGCGTCGAGCATTTCCTGCGTCGACGACCCGCGAAACATCCGGTTAAGCCGAACGGCATCATGTTCGGTAAAGCGCGGGCCTGCATCGATCCGATCAATTTTGCGCACTTCATTCATGGCGCAATTCCTGAATCGTGCGGCGGCCATCCACCGTGCTTTGATAGACATTTTCCCACGTTTCAAAGGCGCGCCGGGCGTCTTCTTCATCAAGGGGGACGTCCGGTGCAAAGGCATCAAAGCCGCAGCGGCGCATATGGCCGAGCTGATCGATCAGCACATCGCCAACCGCTCTGAGTTCGCCATGATAGCCCGCTTCGCGAAGGATACGCGCCGCCGAATAGCCGCGCCCGTCTGCGAAGCTGGGAAAGTTCACTTCTATCAGGGATAACCGGTCGAGGAAGGGCAGCAGCGTGCGCGCATCATCGCCGGGCTCGATCCGGACTGCGGCGGCATTGGTCTGGTCGCAGCAGGCATCGACTGTGATAGTGCCGTGATCAACCACTTCATCATCGCGGAACCGGAATTGCACTTCGTCCGGGCTTGTGCCGAGATCATTGGACTTATCCATAAAGCGCCTCCTTGAACGGGGCCATGCCGATGCGGCGATAGGTGTCGAGGAAGCGTTCTTCGCCTTCACGCTTATCGAGATAGACATCGGTGACTTTTTCGACCGCTTCGATAACGCCGTCTTCGTCAAAACCGGGGCCGGTGATCTTGGCGAGCGAGACGTCTTCTGCCTCGCTCCCGCCGAGCGAGAGCTGGTAGTTTTCCTTGCCCTTTTTATCGACGCCAAGGATGCCGATATGTCCGGCATGGTGGTGCCCGCAGGCATTGATGCAGCCGGAGATTTTGAGCTTCAATTCGCCGAGCTTTTCGGTCTTGCCGCTGGCATCGAATTTTTCGGAAATACGTTGAGCAAGCGGGATCGAGCGCGCATTGGCGAGCGCACAATAATCGAGGCCGGGGCATGCGATCATATCTTCGATCGTGTCCATATTGGGGGAGCCAAGCCCAGCCGCGTCCAATTGCGTCCAAAGCGCATGCAGATCGGCGATCTTCACATGCGGCAACACGACATTTTGCGTGTGCATAATGCGCAGCTCGTCAACGCTGTATTGTTTGGCGAGCTTTGCCATCAGACGCATTTGATCGCCTGTCGCATCTCCGGGGATTCCGGCGACCGGCTTTAACGAAATGACGGCGCTGACATAGCTATCATGCTTGTGGCGATGGGTGTTGCGATCAACCCACAGCGCAAAATCGGGATCAGAGCGATCGACGGTCTTTGCTCCATCCTCAAATGCAGGGTCGGCGAAAAATGGCTTGATCCGTTCCAGCTCCTCGCGCGGCGGCTCGACCCCTTGGTCCAGCATGTGCGCGAACTCTTCTTCGACCTGCCGGGTGTATTCGTCCTTGCCCAGTTCGTGAACGAGGATCTTGATGCGCGCCTTGTATTTGTTATCGCGGCGGCCATAGCGGTTGTAGACCCGCAGGCACGCCTCGGCATAGGTGATCAGCTCGTCAAGGGGCACGAAATCGCGGATCATCGGGGCGATCATCGGGGTTCTGCCCATGCCGCCGCCAACATAGAACGCAGCGCCAATTTCGCCATTTTGTTCGACAATCTGAATGCCGATATCGTGCAGGCGCATGGCTGCACGGTCTTTTTCCGACGCGATCACACAAATTTTGAACTTGCGCGGCAAATAGGTGAATTCCGGGTGGAAGCTCGACCACTGGCGCAGCAATTCCGCATAGGGGCGCGGATCGACCAGTTCATCATGCGCCGCGCCGGCGAAATGATCGGATGAGATATTGCGGATGCAATTCCCGCTCGTCTGGATCGCGTGCATCTCAACCTTGGCAAGATCGGCAAGGATATCAGCTGCATCCTCCAGCTTGATCCAGTTGTATTGCAGGTTTTGCCGGGTGGTAAAGTGACCATAACCGCGGTCATATTTGTCCGCGATATTGGCCAATGCCGTCATCTGATCGCCGTTCAGCGTGCCGTAGGGGATGGCAACCCGGAGCATATAGGCGTGCAGTTGAAGATAGAGGCCGTTCATCAGCCGCAATGGCTTGAACTGGTCTTCGGACAGCTTGCCTTGCAGGCGGCGGTTGGCCTGATCGCGGAATTCCTCGACGCGGGCATTCACCATCGCTTGGTCATATGAATCGTATTTGTACATGTCAGATTACCCAGTCGAGAGCTTCGGGGTCTTGGGGTTTAAGCGTGAGATCAGGCCGAACGGTTGGGCCAAGCGCGCGTACGCGGTCTTTGATATGGGCAGGACGGATATGTCCGTTCTCTTCGCGTGTTGCTGTGATCGTGTAGGGCACGTTTACGCGCCGCGCGGCTTCTTCTGTCGCAAGGATTTCTTCCGCCCGTTCGCCCGCATCGGCAGCGTCATCGACATGCCGCGACCAGCCAGATCCAGTCCACCAGATCACATCGCCGGTTTTCAGGTCATTGCCTGTCAAAACTTTCATCGGGCGGCCTCCAAAGCGGTGTTTGCAAGGGCAATATTATCGCGCGCGGTCACTTCCCCGATGACAATCAAGGCGGGGCTTTTGATGCGCTCGCGCCGAACAAGGTCAGGCAGGCTGGCAAGCATACCGCGCACAACCCGCATATCGGTGCGGGCCGCATTTTCGATCACTGCAACCGGCATGTCAGGAGCCAGGCCGTCAGCCATCAGTTTTTCGGCGATCTGCGGGGCTGTTTTCACGCCCATATAAATTACCAGCGTGCGGCCCTTTCCGGCAAGACCAGACCAATCCTGATCGGATAAGCCTTTGCATTGCCCCGCGACAAAGCTGACAATGCTGGCGGCATCACGGTGGGTCAGCGCAATCTGTGTGGCTGCTGCTGCGCCATTGGCAGCGGAAATACCGGGGACGATTTGCACCGGGACACCAGCGGCTTTGGCATCTTCGGCTTCTTCGCCGCCGCGCCCGAAGATCAAGGGGTCGCCGCCTTTCAGCCGCACAACGTCGCGTCCTTCGAGCGCCTCTTTCACGAGCAGAGCGTTGATCTGATCTTGAGGTAGAGTGTGTTTCGACCGTTTTTTGGCGACAGAGATCAACCGCGCCTCAGGCGAGGCCATGGCCAGGATTTCGGGACTGACAAGGCCATCATGCACGATCACCGAAGCGCGTTCGATCAATCGCGCAGCGCGCAGGGTCAGCAGATCAGGATCGCCCGGACCTGCACCAACGAGGTAAATTGTTCCGACATGTGTCATGCGGATCAAATGATCGAACCACGGGCCGTCCGCCAGTGAGAATGAATTTGTGCGTGCTAAGGAAAGCTATCGCCGCCGATCAGTCCGGCTTTGGCTGATTATTTGCAATCGCATCGATCAACCGATCCATTTGCGCACTAGATCGCAAATTCAGATCGCGTTGAGGGAATGGAATCTCGATGTCATGCTCTTTGAAGAGCTCCCAGATGCGCATGTAGACATCGGACCGGATGTTCGCGAGCCCCTCTTCAGGGTCTTGAATCCAAAACCTCAAATCGAAATCGACAGAACTGTCGCCAAAACCCATCAGATTCACCCGTGGTTTCGGGCGCGGCAGGATTCGATCGGTATCGCTTACTGCCTGATACAGCAGCTCCACGACCAATTTCAGATCGCTGCCATACGATACGCCAACGGGCGCCTTCACACGGACATCGCGTGAGGAATAGGACCAGTTTACCACCTGATTGATCATCAGGTTTTCGTTCGGGATAAGATGTTCTGTCTGATCGCGCGTAATGACGGATATCGCGCGGATGCCGATCTTGCGGATCTGGCCGATCGCTTCGTTGCCCGCCTGATCCGTCACAGAGATCACGTCGCCCGGCTTGATCGACTTATCAAGCAACAGGAGGATGCCCGAAATCAGGTTACCAAAGGTTTTTTGCAGACCGAAACCAATGGCAAGGCCAAAGGCACCGCCGAAAAACGCGAGCGCGGTTAGGTCAATCCCCAGCATGTCGATCCCGATCAGGAATGCGAGCGCCCAAATCGCGACTGTGCTCAACTTTTCTGCGAGCAATTTTTGAGTGCTGTCGAACCGCGTAATACGCCGGATCAATCCGCGCGACAGTCGCGTCGCGAGCCATGCAAGGGTGATGACAAACAGAATGACGCCGATAACCAGCAGCACATCCAACAGCGAAATGCGCAGGTTACCGATTTCAAACGCGAAATCCTGAAATGATTGCAGAATTGCGCCTGCAGTTTCGCTTTTCTCGCCAACCCCTTTTACAATTTCCTGCGAAGCCTCGATCGCCTCTACGGCTTCATCGGGCGCGGGATCGGGCGCGGGATCGGGCGCGGGGGTTGGTGTTGCCTCGGCGCCTTCGGCTGATGTGCCTTCGCTGCCCGCTTCGCCATCGGCGGCCGGGTCTGTGGTTTCTGTAACGTCGGCGGGAAGGGCTGCGGCAGTGGTCATTGCGTATCCATGGTTGCGAGCGCCTGCGCGAGGTCTTCGATCAGGTCGTCTGTATCTTCAAGTCCGATGGATAGGCGAACGGCGGGACGTATGCCAGCCTCCTCGGCGGGCTTTGTAGGAGATGCCATGGTGGCACGGTGATCATGCGGGAAGATTGGCAGTGCAAGGCTCTCATACCCGCCCCAGCTATAGCCGATCCCGAACAGATTGAGCGCATCGACCAATGCGCCGCTTGCCTCGGGATCCGAACTGTTCAGTACAAAGCTGAATAATCCGCAGCCGCCTGTGAAATCGCGCGCCCACAATTCATGTCTGGGATCATTCGGCAGCATCGGGCACATCACTTGCGCTACCTGTGGCTGCTCGGCCAGCCACTGTGCGATCCGCAGTGCGCTTGAACTCGATTGTTTGAGGCGGATAGCCATCGTTCTCAGCCCGCGTGCTGCGAGCGCAGCATCGTCGGGCGATACAACCTGCCCCAATTCCTGCGACGTCCGGCGCAGCGCCCGATACCACCGCTCGCCCGCGCTCGCCGAACCCATCATCAGATCAGAATGTCCGCCGACATGCTTGGACAGGCTCATCATAACGATGTCACACCCGTGTTCCAAAGCGGCAAAGCCAAGAGAACTTGCCCAGGTGTTGTCGATCAGGCTGACCGCCCCGTTTTGCCGAGCGATAGCGGTGAGAGCGGGGACATCGCACACTTCCATGGTGAGGCTGCCGGGCGATTCCAGCCAGACAGCTTTCACCGGAGCATCAAACTTTGCCTCAAAGGCTGGCATGTCCAGCGGATCGAAGAAATCATACTCGATCCCAAGCCGTTTCAGCAGGCCGGTGGCCATACTGCGCGAGGGATCATAGGCATTGTCGCTCATCAACAGCCGATCGCCGGGGCGAAGCACGGTAAGCAAAGCCCCCGCAATCGCTGCGACCCCGCTGGGGTACAGCACGGTACCATGCGCGCCCGGTTCGATCTGGGTCAACGCCTCGGCTAATGACCACTGGGTCGGTGCGCCCCGCCTGCCATAGAAAAAGCCGCCATCGGCATTGCTTTTTCCAGCCGCTTTGCGGTCTGCCTCTGTCTCATAAAGATGGGTGGAGGCTCGCCATACTGGTGCATTGACCACCGGACCGGTCCATTCTTTTCGCCGGCCCGCATTGGTCACGCGCGTTGCAGCGCGCATCTCTTTGGGGTCTTTCCCGCTCATGCCGGTCCTTGTTCCTTCGGCGTTTCCGGATCGGCGCTCCATTCCATCCAGCTACCATCGTAAAGCGCGGTATCATGCTTTCCGATCAGGTTGAGCGCGAACAGCAGGACACTTGCGGTTACGCCGCTGCCGCAACTGGTGATGACCGGACGCGAAAGGTCAATTCCTGCGGCCTCGAAAGCGGCGCGCAGATCATCGGGTGACTTATAAGTTCCGTCTTCGGCAAAGACTGCGCCGAACGGCAAATTCAACGATCCGGGTATCCGCCCGTTCTCGCCGCCATGAACCGGGTCTGTGCCAGCGCCGAACACGCGCTCTGCGCTGCGTGCATCAAGCACTTGATGCACGGGCCGATCCACATTGGCCAAAACTTCAGCTTTGCTCGCAACGCGCTTCACGGCGAGAATACGGTCGGTTTTGATCGGGACAAATTTTGCCGAAACGCGTTCAACAGGACGGTTTTCGGTACGCCATTTGCCAAACCCGCCATCCAGGATCGCAGCGCTGTCAATCCCGTGAGAGACAAGAATAAACCACGCCCGGGCCGATGTTTTCACATCGCTATCATCGTAAAGCACAATTTTGCTGGACGAAGTAATGCCAAGATCGTCCAAACGATTGGCCAATTGACGCGCGCTCGGCATGGCTGCGGGCACAGGCGATGCTGTATCCGTCAGGCTCGCCAGATCGAGGAACCGCGCGCCCGGAATATGGGCTTTTTCATATTCGGCGTGCGCATCGCGATTGGCGGCGGGCAAGTGCCGCGAGGCATCAATTACCACAAGCTCAGGATTGCCGAGGTTCTCAGCGAGCCATTGAGTCGAAACCAGACTTGGAAATGTATTGGTCATGGCAAAAGACGTAGCGCGCGCTGCACGGCACGCCAAGGGGCATCGGGCTGTCCGAATTCAGGTCAACGGTTTTGCCGGTCAATCTATGCCGCGCTTGCTGTTTCTTTGATCTCGTTTGCGCGCAGACCCTGAATACCGCCGGGTGCTGTATCAAGCGGGATCGGGTGAAGCCGCGTCGCGCTGGATGCGCTTGGCATTCCGACCACAAATTTGTGTGTTTTGGCCGATTGGCCAGCGGGGCTGATTGAAATCTCGATCAAAGGAATGAGCAATGGAACTGTCCCTTGCCGCAATGGGCTGATCTCGCTCAGGGGCAATTGCACAGAGCCGGAAATCGCGCCGCTTTGGTGGGGGCCGATCCGATCGACCGTTTTACCTTTGCTGACTGTTTCCGGTGATCCATTGGCTGCCCGCCGCGCGCAAACCAGCCGGGCGCTGATATTGAGATCACGCAGCGCCTTATCGCCGCGGTTTGCGATCTCAAGCCGGTACTCGACTGTAAACATCATCAAACTGCGTGAGGCGCTGGCGATCTCAAGCTTTAAAGCCATTCTCGGCAAGTCTGCAGCCGCCATCGGTGCGAGCGGAGCGGCCTGTGCATTGGGCTCTACCATCGCGGGTTCAGCCGGCTGCTGAGGTGTGACCGTTCGGGGCGGGCTTTGCGCCAGAGCAGGAGCAGGCATCAACGCGCCTTTAGGCGCAGCGCGCCGCTTCCGTAGCCAGACCCACCAACCGGCCGCCGCCAGTGCCGCCAGCACCGCCGAAAGCGCGATAATAAGCTGCCAATTGCTGCTGGCATCAGCCGATTCATCCTCGGCAGTCGAGCTTGCCGTGTCCGATGGATCGCTGACAGGACCAACCGGAAGCGCCCCTCCGCCTGGATCGTTCAGAGGGGCGATGCTGTTACCGGCAAAACCGGACTGCGCGCCTTCCGGGGCAGTGTTTGCAGCAGTGTTTGCAGCATCGTTTTCTGCGGGGCCCGGCCCTGCGGGAGCGCGTGACGGTGACGATGACGATGATGGAGCGGTGCTCTCTGGCTGCGAATTGGGAGGCGCTTGATTACTCCGCGACGGGCTTGGGGAGGGTGAGGGCGTACGGGTCGGCGCAATGCCGGAGACAGATCGTCCAGCTTCCGTTGGAGGCGCAAGGGTTGATGGTGCGGCCGATGGCGAGGTCGTTGATGTCGGCGGGGCAGCGGGAGAAGCAGCGGGCGTCGGGGCAGCCACTTTCGGTTGGTCAGGAATGCTGCGCGGGCCAATCACAACACCATCGCGAATATCCACCGGGCCTTGCGGCGCGGGTGTTGGCGTCGGCGTGGGTTCAGGAAGCGAAAAGCTGCCGGGCGATGATTGCGCGGATAATGGCCCTGCCGTCAAAGCGGCAAGAACCGTCAGCCCAAGAGTGATGAGCCGCAAATGGTTAGCGGTGTTGTTATGGTTTGGATCGTTGTGCGCGCGCATGGTGCGGGGGTCAGGCAATCATTTCTAAATACAGTCGGCCATCGGGGGGGGTGGCCGCCTATAGCCATAGATATTGCAGCGTCGCAGTCCAGTTCCATGCTTGCGTATGATCCACTTTCACGGCAACAGCGCGGCATGGAAAGCACACCTGAAAACTCGCTCAATCCCGCGTATCTCGGCAAAGATACGCCTCTGCCAACGTCTCCCGAGGAGGCAAAGCTCGATTACGTGCCAAACCCGCGAAGCGGCGCGTTATTCCTCGTGCGATTTGCGGCGCCTGAATTCACCTCGCTTTGTCCGGTTACCGATCAGCCCGATTTCGCCCATTTGGTGATCGACTACGCGCCGGGCGAAACCATCGTCGAGTCGAAAAGCCTAAAGCTGTTTCTCGGCAGTTTCCGCAACCACAACGGTTTTCACGAAGATGTCACGGTCGGCATTGGTCAACGACTGGCGGAGGAAATGAAGCCGCGATGGCTGCGCATCGGCGGATATTGGTATCCGCGCGGCGGAATCCCGATTGATGTTTTTTGGCAGACAGGTACGCCGCCTGCTGAATTATGGGTTCCAGATCAAGGCGTTAGTGGATATCGCGGACGCGGTTAAAGCTCGCGTATTTGTAATAATGTGTCATTGAAGGTCTCTTTTAACCATAATCGGCTATGACAGCCCCGTCTGTTTTGCGGCTGACAAGGTTTGCTTGCCGTACAATGCCAGGAGAGTTTCGTTGACCGTATTCCGATTTGATCATTTTCGCGTTCTATTTACGGCGGCTGCTGTGCTCACAGGAGCCGGATTGACTGTTCCTGCGGCAGCCCAATCGGCGCCAGCACCTTCTGATCCATCCACTCTTTTGAACGCTCTGCCATCGACCAGCGAAGGGGCGGGGCGAGAGATTTTCGAAAGCGCCAGCGCCGCGAGCGAAGCGATGGATCGGCATATTGCCAATGATCGTTCGTCGATTTGGGGCGAGATCATGGTCCGCGGAGCAGAGCAGGAACCGTTCGATGCGTCGGCTGCGGGCTATGACAGCAGCCAGACTATCATCACAGCCGGCGGTGATTTTAAATTGAGTGACGATGTCCGGTTAGGTCTGATCGGCAGCTATGCCGATATCAGCGTCGATGACACATCCCGCAGAGCCAGCGTTGGTGATGCCGAAATCGAAAGTATCAAGCTCGGCGTTTATACGGCAATCGAGCTGTTTGATCGCGGCTTCTTTAACGCCGAGGTCGCATATCTGACCGGGAATGTTGAAACAGAAAGAGCCGGGTTTTCAGGCCCGATTGCCTCTGCTTTCGACTTTGACGGGATCATGGGCCGCGCAGCAATCGGATATGATCTGCTCGAAGATGAGAATATCTGGATTGTGCCCACCATCGGTTTGAATGTCGCGAACATCAATTTCGATGACACTACCGAAACAGGCGGGCTTGGCCTGACCGTCGAACGAGGCGATGCGGAATTTGTCGAATTGCGCGGCGGCATAGAATTCGGAGCCGAAATATCTGATGACGTTACCGGTTTTGTCAAAGGCACGATCATTCACGATACCGTGAATACCGTTCGCAGTTTCCGTGTGTCGTCTTCGCAGGTTTCACCGCGTCTGATCGAATTTCCATTGCGGGGACAAGACCGGTTTGAATTCGCTGCGGGATTAACCGCTCAGCTTTCTGAGACTGTCGCAATCGCAGCCGGATATCAGGGTGATTTCAACGAAAACTATAAAGCCCACGCCGCCCGCCTGACGGTGCGTATCGGGTTTTAGCTGCGCGCTGCCATTATCGCTTTATTGCGGGCCTCGACTTGGCGGAACGCTTTGAAAACGGGATAGCTTTCGTCAACTCGTCCTTCGTGGCCGAGCATCCACAGCTGCTCATAAAACCAGTAGATACCGGCAAACCCGTTCACCGCCTTGATCGTTTGGAACCGTTTGAGAAACCCTAGCCAATCGGGGATCAGGTCCAGTTTGTCTTCGTAACGCGGCAGCATTTCGAGGCCGCCGATCAATTGCTTCGGAGCATCCGTCATCAAACACATCGGCCGGCCAAGCCCGATGACATCGGCGGCTCCCATTTCCAGCGCCTGCTCCATGGCTGCGCGGCTGCGAAAGCCGCCTGTCACCATTAAGGGCACATCCACTTCGGCCTGCATCGCTTTGGCAAAGTCGACAAAATAGGCTTCGCGCGCGGCGGTGGAGGGGGCAACATTCTGCACCTCTTCCGCTTCCATCCCCTCGACACCCATCAATTTGGGCTGTTCATAGGTGCCGCCGGAAATTTCGATCAAATCAATCGATGCCGCCTCCAGCCATTTGACCACAGAAATACTGTCTTCGAAAACAAAGCCGCCTTTCTGGAAATCGGCGCTGTTGAGCTTAACCGAAATGGGAAAGGCGGGGCCGACGGCTGCGCGAACGGCCTTAACCACTTCCAGAAGAAAACGTGCGCGGTTCTCCAGTGACCCGCCATATTCATCGGTCCGCAGATTCACGCGCGGGCTCAGGAACTGCGATATGAGATAGCCGTGCGCACCGTGAATTTGAACGCCGGTAAACCCTGCATCCTGACAGGCCTTGGCTGCAACGGCCCAGCGTTCCACCAGATCGGCGATTTCTTCCGCGGTGAGAGGTGTCGGCTTGCCAAATTGTCCGCCGGGCAAAGCCAATGCGACATCGGATGCGGATTTGGGATGCGGATTGACCAGTTTCGAGGTTTGCCGCCCGCCATGGCTGATCTGCGCCCAAAGATGATTGCCTGCACGCGTTCCGGCTTTGGCCCAGCCCGCCAGCCGCGCGGCCATATCGGCGTCAGGTGCACTGTCGATGACGACATTACCGGGCCGCTCCAGATGGTTTTTATCAATGATGATGTTTCCGGTGAGCAACATGCCGGCACCGCCATCGGACCAAATGCCATAGAGGCGTTCCAGCTCTGGCGTGGGGCGACCGTCAGGCGTTGCCAGCCCTTCGGTCATTGCGCCTTTGGCAATCCGGTTTAGCAGCACTGCCCCGCAAGGCAGCGTCAAAGCTCTGCTTAATTCTATGCCCATCATTCGCTCCCAACCCAATAGTGATCTGCACCGCGATTAGCGCAGCAGCGTATAATCACCAAACAGGCTGACAATCGCGGGTATGGGCGGAGATGGAAAAGTGGTGCCGGCTGCAGGAGTCGAACCCGCGGCCTGATGATTACAAATCAACTGCTCTACCAACTGAGCTAAGCCGGCACTCTCATTTCGAAGGCGCGCTTATCGCCAAAATGCGTCCAATGTCCAGCCCAGTTTCGTGCAAAATGACCGAAGTGGTCACTTCTTTACCCGCCAGTCTTTGCGATAGGTCGATTCTTCAGTGTATTTGCGCGTCGCTGCGCGGTCTTGCTGTGCGAGCTCGGCTTCGGTCGAAACGCGCGCTGTATGGCCTTTGATCAAGGCGTCGCGCCGGATCGGGATGATCTGTGCAATGGGCGATCCGGCAGGGATCATGAATTCGCCCGGTCCGCCGGTCCAGATGAAAGGAAGATTGACTGTCGTGTCAAAGCGGTCGCAATCGACCAGCCCGGAAAAGCAATAAAACGGCAATTCGGGCCGGTTCATCACCGGTTGGAACAGCACGGAATACCCATCGGGCACCTTGATTCGCCACGGATTGATGAATTTCAGTGGCATCACCTGCTGGAACGGCGGCTCTGGCGCGCCCAGCTGTTCTGGCATGTGCTGTTCCAGCGGCGCAAAAGCGCAGTTCTCCGCCCAACCCATTGCAATGTTTACGCCGTCTTCTGGCACGCGCAGATGCACATCGTAGGGCATGGGGATCACAAAACCCAAAGCGAACGCATCGGTCATCGGAAGGCAGGCTTTTGCCGTTAATCCGGGCAGGCCGTTGGCGTCGGGGATGCCCATATCCGGTTTGAGATTGCGGAACCAGTCGGGCGCAAACCGGACCGCGCGCTGTGGCTCAGGTATGGTCCCTGCGAGTGCGGGATTGCACAAAAATTCAATTTGCGCCTCGTCCTGTCCAGCTGAAGAAGTTGCCGGAGCCGACGGCTGATTATCAAAGCCGAAACTGATGGAGAAATCGCTCATATCAATCAGATAGTCTTACAGCGCTCCGAAGGTCCAGCCTTCGGTGTAGGCAATCTCCGCTGTCAGGCATTTCGGCTCCCATCGCTCTTGCTCGGGCGCGACCTTGCGCAGCCAGGCGGCGGTTAGCAGAGCGTCTGATGAATGGTCATCGATTTCGCCTTCGCTATCTACCGGAGGGCACTCCAGCACGGATAAAGCCGCGTTGAGATCGGCATAGGTCAGCAATTTGGTGCGTCCGCCCAGGTCAGCGGTCTCTTTGGATGCAAGGCCGGTGTAAATTTCGACCAACATAGATCCGCCCGAGGTGATCCGTTTTTCGGGCACCGGGTCCATCGGCCAGACGGGTAGATCGCCGCGCAATTGATGCAGCATTCGCATACCGGTGAGCGATGATTTTCCGACCTGCGCCGCCCCCACGAGATTGAAATTGCTGACCGGACGGCATTTTTGCGCGCGCTGAGCGGTCTCCGCTTCACGAAAGCGGCCCTCACGCGATACAGCGCCGGGCAGCAGGAACTGATCCCCCGTATGGTCTTTGCCATGCCGGAAATAGCGCGAGGCGACAGGGTGGGTGACGAAGGTATTTGCGCCAAGATGCGGTTCATTGGCGCAAATCTCGTCGATCATTGCCCAAAGCCGCTTTGCGCTTTTCGGGCTGGCTTGCCATCCGGGGAAGAAAGCACCTGCGTCGTTGAACGGCAGGCTGATGCCAAGATCGATGCCCACCAGCGAATTTGCAGGAAGATCACTGCGCAAGATCTCCATGACCTCGGGCCGAGAAAAGCCGCGCGCGGGCGGATCTACCAGCACCGGCGGCCCGCCTTTGCCATCGGCGATGGCGATTGCGATACCCTTGTGCCGTTCCCCTTTGGCGCCGGACCAATCGATGGCGACAAAATGATCAAATTCGCGCATTATGATCGCCCCTCACGCAGACGGTTCCAATATTCGATGCGCTCTTTCACTTTGCGTTCAAACCCGCGCTCGACCGGCTCATAGAATACCTGCGGGTCCATGCCATCGGGCCAGTAATTGTCGCCTGAAAAGCCCTCTTCGGTGTTGTGATCGTAGGAATATCCCTCTCCATATCCGATATCCTTCATCAGTTTAGTGGGCGCATTGAGGATATTGGCGGGCGGCATCAGGCTGCCGGTTTCCTTCGCGGTTCGAAAAGAGGCCTTTTGCGCATTATAGGCCGCATTCGATTTGGGCGCAGTCGCAAGGTACAGGCACGCCTGCGCGATGGCGACTTCGCCTTCGGGTGAGCCGAGAAATTCGTAAGCCTGCTTTGCCGCAAGGCACTGTGTAAGAGCATTCGGATCAGCAAGTCCGATGTCCTCGCTGGCGAAACGCACCAATCGGCGCAGCACATAAAGTGGTTCCTCGCCCGCAGTCAGCATTCGAGCCATGTAATACAGCGCGGCCTGCGGATCTGACCCGCGCAAGGATTTGTGCAGCGCGCTGATCAAATTGTAATGCCCGTCGCGGTCCTTGTCATACACAGCAACTCGGCGTTGGAGGAACGCCCCAAGAGCGGCCGGGTCCAAAGGCTCGGGCAGCGCCGCATTGTACAGCGTCTCCGCCTGACCCAGCAGGAACCGCCCGTCGCCATCTGCGCTGGAAATCAAAGCGGCGCGGGCATCCTCGTTCAGGGGAAGGGGGCCTTCCAATTCTTCTGCGCGGACCAGCAAAGCCTCCAAAGCGGCATGGTCGAGCCGTTCAAGGATCAACACCTGAGCACGGCTTAGCAACGCGGCGTTGAGTGCGAAGCTCGGATTCTCTGTCGTCGCGCCCACAAGCGTGACGGTGCCGCGTTCAACAAAGGGCAGAAATCCATCCTGCTGCGCACGGTTGAACCGGTGTATCTCATCAACAAACAGCAACGTACGCTGGCCTGCGCCCGCCATTTTTTCCGCTTCGGCAAAGGCTTTCTTCAGGTCGGCGACACCCGAAAATACCGCACTGATCGAAGTAAAGCGCATGCCCACTTCATCCGCGAGTAACCTCGCTATGCTGGTTTTGCCTGTGCCGGGCGGGCCCCAAAGGATCATGCTGGATAGCTTGCCGGCGCCGACCATTCGGCCAATTGCGCCTGCTTCTCCGGTCAGGTGATCCTGCCCGATGACATCCGCGAGGGCACGCGGGCGCAGACGGTCGGCCAGCGGTGCGTCCTTGGCGGGCGCATCGCCTTTGACGGGCGCGGGGTCATCTCCAAACAGATCAGCCATTCGTCGTCCGGAATAAGGCGCTCGTCGGAAAAAGCCATCCACCTCTTGCAACGACATTCCTAAGATATATCTTGAACCTATCAAAAGTAGTCTGGAGTAAGAAGTTATGACTTGGCAGAAATATGGCAAAGGCGGCTGGAACAATCTCGGCCCGATGATCGCAATGATGGCGGCTTCGGCGGCGAGCGAGTGGGACAGTGGCGAGCAACGTCAGCGGCGCAGCCGCAATTGGCAGGACGGCCCGCGCCGGAGCAAACGCCGCGGCCGGATGTTTGGTCAAGGCGAGCTGCGCCTCGCTCTGCTTGCGCTCATCAACGAAGAACCGCGCCACGGTTATGAGCTGATTCGTGCAATTGAAGATATGACGGGCGGCGGATACGCGCCGAGCCCGGGGGCGGTCTATCCGACGCTGCAAATGCTTGAGGAAGAAGGCCAGATCAAACAGGCCAAGCCCAAGAACAAGGAAAAAGACGAGGACACCGGCGGTAAAAAGCCGTTCAAAGCCACGAAAACCGGTGTGGCCGAACTTGAAGAGCGCGCCGATGAGGTGGAGCAATTGATGGGCCGCCTGACAGAACACGGCGACCGCGCAGAGCGTGTGAAGGAAAAATCACCCGATCTGTTTCGGGCGATGGGCAATCTTGCCAATGTCCTTAAAAATCGCGCGGCGAGCGGCAAGCTCGATAAAACCGCGATTGACCAGATCGTCGATATTATTGACGAGGTATCCAAGCGAATCGAGCGGATGTGAGCCGCACAGAACCGGCTGCTGTCTGCAAAAGCGTGAACAGCGGCCGGTTAAGGCATTAACCATTTCGAAGCACTAATATTTGGCGGTGCGTTCATATCTGTCCGCTATCAGAGGTTCCATAATAACAAAACAAAACCCCTTGGAGGGCATGATGGAACTCGCAATGCAAAACGAACCAATGATCGGCCAGACGGGCACCCTTCAGATCAGGTTTGTCGGCGGACTGACGTTGATCTGGGCGCTATACGGTGCTGCGCGGTTTTTGGCGGTCCAATTTGGTATTCTGGGTGATCCACACACGGCGTCGGCAGAATTGGCGCACTTTGCGTCCTACCCGATCTGGGCAAGTGCATTTTGGGCGCTAACTGTTTGGGGCTGTATTGCTGGTAGCGCCATGTTGCTGCTTAGATCCAGCTGGGCGATTCAGGCCTTCGTTGTGGCAGTTATCGGATTGATCGGAACGTCGGCCTACCAATTGTCCCTTTCTATCAACCCATTCGCGTTCGAAGCGATGCCGATTGCAATGGCAACCTGGATCATCGCCGTCGCCTCGATCCTATTTGCCTCGATTGCCGACAATGCCGGCCAGCTCGGCTGAAATAAGGCGCGAACAACAATCTTGGGAAAAGGCGGCTGCGGCCGCCTTTTCTGTGTCTGGGACCAAACCCTTAATCCGTTTGCCGCATTTTGCCTGGTCTATTATCCTGTCTCACGGGAATGCCGGGTCGCGCCGAGCGAGGAGGGATAGATATGGAACAAATAGGACGAGAAAAGACACCTTGGCACCTGTGGGTGGTAGGCATTTTGACGCTGTTATGGAATTCGGTCGGCGGGTTTAGTTACACGATGACCCAGCTTGGCAAACTCCATGATCTTGGCATGTCGCAATCAGAAATCGCATATTTCGAAAGCCATCCTGCTTGGGCCAATGCATTTTGGGCTTTGGGCGTTTGGGGCGCGATTGCAGCCTCCATTTTGTTGCTGCTCCGGTCGCGTTTCGCAGTTCATGCGGTGATCATCGCGGTGATCGGGTTGCTGGGGTCAAACGTCTATCAATACGCGATGTCAGATATTCCCGAGACGCTGCGAAGCCCCGCATTGACGGTGATGATCTGGGTAACGACCCTGTTCATGCTGTTTTACGCGTCGCGCATGACACGTGCCGGTGTGCTGAAGTAAAGTTTTAGGCAGAGGCGGCTGCAATGGCCTCTTCTGCCTGCAAAGCGCGCCGGTCTTTGATCAGCCGTATGTACGTGTCGGCTACCGCCTGATTGATAGCTTCCCAGCTAAATTCGCGGCTGCGCGCTTCGCCCGCGGCACCATGGGACATGCGCAATGCAGGGTCGGTACAATAGGGCGCGATTGCTTCGGCGAAAGCTGCGGCGTTCGTTTCTTTATCTTTGGTCGGCGGCACCAGCTGACCGGTGATGCCGTCATTTACAAGGCTCGCAGCGCCTGTTGCGCCGGCGGCGGCCACGGGCAGGCCGCAAGCCATGGCCTCCAACGTAACATTGCCAAATGTCTCGGTGATGGACGGGTTGAAGAAGATGTCACCGCTGGCCAGTGCCTGACCCAGATCGGCGCCCGTTTTGAACCCGGCAAAAATACCCCCCGGCAAATTGGTTTCAAACCATTCGCGCGCCGGGCCATCACCGATAACCAGCACTTTATGCGGAACCTGACGTTTCCGCAGCTGCACGATCGTTTCGGCAAACACGTCCAAGCCTTTTTCCATAACGAGCCGCCCGAGGAAAACGATCGCAACATCATCGTCCGCCAGTCCGAGCGAGCGCCGCCAGTCCAGATCGCGTTTCTCCGATGAAAAAACGGTGCGTTCTACGCCGCGGCTCCACAGCCCGATATCGTCGTGCATATCCATCGCCAGCAATTCTTCGATCATGCTGTCAGATGGCGCGACCAGAGCATCGCAGCGGTTGTAAAAACGCTTGAGCAGCTTGACCACGAGCGGTTCCATAAAACCGAGCTTGTAGTAGCGCGGATAGGTTTCAAACCGGGTATGAACCGACGCGAGCACAGGAATATCCTGATCTTGAGCCCATTTGAGCGCCGCGTGGCTGGCGGGATCAGGCGAAGAAAGATGCACGATATTAGGCGCGAACTTTTCCAGATCCCGCTTCACTTTGCGGCCAAGCCCGGTGGGAATGCGATATTCGCCGCGCCCGAATGGCAGGCCCGCTGATGGCACACCGATAAGATCGCCGGTCGGTTCAAACGCGGGCTCTGCGACGGTCGGTGAATAGATGCGCACCGACGCACCATTGCCAAGCAACGATCCGACGAGCCGGTTCAAAGCCTGATTCGCGCCATCGCGCGTATAATTGTAATTGCCACTGAAAAGGGCGATGCGAAGATCGGACGTTTCCATCGCGCCCGTCTAGGCGACCGCTGCTTGACGCTCAATGTTTGTTTTTCATTCGCCAACCGTTGCAGGCAAAAAACATCAGGCTCAAACCAAATAAAACGGATAACAAACCGGACTCGCGCGTTGACTATCTGAAAGCCGCCACTATTGCGGCCAGTGGGCCACGCGGTCCCAACGCCGCGCGAGCTCTCTGTAAGGAGAGAATACAAATGACTGATTACGCACGTGGGCTCAGCCATGAGCCGCCGCTCAAGCCTGAGCGTCCTCAATTTTCATCCGGTCCGACTGTCAAGTTCCCCGGATGGTCCCTCGATAAAATCAAAACCGCCTCGCTTGGCCGGTCGCACCGTTCAAAGCTCGCCAAAGGCCGGCTGAAATACGCCATCGACCTGACGCGTGAACTTTTGGGCGTTCCTGACGATTACCTTGTCGGCATCATGCCAGCATCGGACACGGGCGCTCTCGAAGCGGCCATGTGGACCATGCTCGATCCCGCGCGCCCGGCAACGGTCGCGGCATGGGAAAGCTTTGGCAATGTCTGGATTCAGGATGCGGTAAAGCAGCTTAAACTGCCGAACCTGCAAACCCTTTCTGCCGATTACGGCGAAATCCCCGACCTTTCGACCATCCCGCAGCGCAATGATGTTGTGTTCACATGGAATGGCACAACGTCGGGCGCGATGATCCCGAACACCGACTGGCTTGAGCCGGGGCGCGAAGGTATCACCATCAACGATGCGACCAGCGCCATTTTCGCCATGGAGATGGATTGGGCAAAGCTCGATGCGACGACATTCAGCTGGCAAAAAGTGATGGGCTCAGAAGCTCAGCATGGGATGTTGATCCTCTCGCCCAAGGCCGTGGAGCGGATCGAAAGCTATGATCCGTCATGGCCGCTGCCAAAGCTGTTCCGCATGAAAAAAGGCGACAAGATCAACACTGGTATCTTCGAAGGCGCTACCATCAATACGCCGTCGCTGCTCGCCACTGAAGATTATATCGCCGCGCTTGAATGGGCAAAGTCGATCGGCGGGCGTCAGGCGATGTTTGACCGGGCCAATGCCAATGCGAATATCGTCAAAGACTGGATCGAAGCCAAGCCGTGGTTGCGCAATATGGTCGCCGACCCGGCGCAGCGCACCAACACCGGCGTTTGCATGATGTTCCAGGGCGACTGGTATGAAAGCCTGTCTGCCGAAGAGCAGGCCGATGTGCCGAAGAAAGTCGTCGCGATGCTCGAAGAGCGCAACGTCGGTTATGATTTCAACGGTTACCGTGATGCTCCGCCATCGCTTCGCATCTGGTGCGGCGGCACGGTTGAACAGGACGACATCCAGCGTCTCCTGCCGTGGATCGAGTGGGCTTACGAAACCGTCAAGAACGGCTGATCGGTGCGCGGCCCGAGTGGATCGGGCCGCCGCCACCCCTTCATATAAGAATTGCAGACCGCGCGGCCTGAACGGGCGCGTGGCTGGCCAAAGGAAACACCTATGACCAAACCTAAAGTGCTCATCTCTGACAAGATGGACCCCAACGCAGCGCGCATTTTTGAAGAGCGCGGCTGTGATGTTGATGTGATCACGGGCGAAAACCCCGAAGAATTGAAAGCCCGCATTGGCGAATATCATGGCCTTGCGATCCGTTCTTCGACCACCGTCACTCCTGAAATTCTCGATGCTGCGACCAATTTGAAAGTGATTGGCCGTGCGGGCATCGGCGTCGATAACGTCGATATCTCTTATGCATCGGGCAAAGGCGTGGTGGTGATGAATACGCCGTTCGGCAACTCGATCACCACTGCTGAGCACGCGATCGCAATGATCATGGCGCTCGCCCGCATGATCCCTGCGGCGAACGCGCGCACACAGGCCGGCGAATGGCCCAAAAAAGACTTCATGGGCATCGAAGTGACCGGCAAGACGCTGGGCCTGATCGGTGCAGGCAATATTGGCGGGATCGTCGCCAGCCGTGCTCTGGGCCTGAAAATGAAAGTGATCGCCTATGATCCCTTCCTTACAGAAGACCGCGCGATTGAATTGGGCATTGAGAAAGTCGACCTCGACAATCTCCTCTCGCGAGCGGATTTCGTTTCGCTGCACACGCCTTTGACTGATCAAACGCGCAACATCTTGAGCCGCGAGCGGCTTGAAAACGCGAAGCCGGGTATCCGCATTGTAAACTGCGCGCGCGGCGGATTGATTGACGAGGCGGCGCTTAAAGACTGCCTCGAAAGCGGTCAGGTTGCAGGCGCAGCCCTTGATGTGTTCGCCGTAGAGCCAGCCAAGGAAAACCCGCTATTCGGTGCGCCAAACTTCATCTGCACACCGCACCTTGGTGCATCAACCACCGAAGCGCAGGTCAATGTCGCGCTGCAGGTGGCTGAGCAGATGGCCGATTACCTCGTGAATGGCGGCGTCACCAACGCTCTCAATATGCCATCTCTTTCTGCTGAAGAAGCGCCTAAGCTGAAACCGTATATGGCTCTCGCAGAGCGGCTCGGTTCGCTGGTGGGCCAACTCGCGCATGGCAATCTGACAAAGATCAGCATCGAACGCGAAGGCGCCGCAGCGCAGCTCAACGGTAAACCGATCACTGGCGCTGTTCTGGCTGGTTTCATGCGCCGTTATTCCGACACGGTGAACATGGTCAATGCGCCTTACCTTGCCAAGGAACGCGGACTTGAAGTCAGCGAAATCCGCCATGAGCGTGATGGTGCGTTCAACACCCTAATCCGCGTAACCGTGGAAACGGAATCGGGTCCGCGTTCGGTTGCCGGTACATTGTTCGGCAGCGACAAACCGCGGCTGGTCGAGATTTTCGGCATCGGTATCGAAGCCGAGCTGGATGGTCACATGCTTTACATTGTCAATGACGACAAGCCGGGCTTTATCGGCCGGATCGGTTCGCTATTGGGTGAGCGCGGTATCAATATCGGTACGTTTAATCTGGGTCGCCGCGATGCGGGCGGCGAGGCTGTGCTTCTGCTCAGCCTGGATGAAGCGCCAACGGTTGAAACCATTGCCGAGGCTGAACAGGTCGAAGGCGTGAAGATGGTGACATCTCTGGTTTTCTAAGACCTTTATTCGATCGCGGGGAGCTGGTTCCGCCAGTTCCCCGCCTCCCTTTGCAAAGGGGGCAGCTTTACGGCCTGCGAACGGTCGCCTTTGCGGTTCGCAGGTGAACCGGTTTTCGCGTCTGTCTGCTTGTGCTTGTCGAAGGGCTGCGGATTGGCTAGCGCGCGGGTGAAATGACAGACAACACCGACCTCCTGCCCGAAGGGCTAGAAGACCGACTGCCGCAATCGGCAGAGCGGATTACCCAGACCATGCGCGCATGCCTCGATGTGCTGCATGGCCACGGATATGATCGTGTGCGCCCGCCCTTGCTTGAATATGAAAGCTCGCTGAGCCGGCGCATGAAGGGGCTATCCACCCGCTGGATGTTCCGGTTTGTCGACCCGTCGAGCCTGCGCACGCTCGCCCTTCGGAGCGATATCACACCCCAGATCGGCCGAATCGCGGCAACCAGCATGGCGGATCGCCCGCGCCCGCTTCGCCTTGCCTATTGCGGCGATACGGCTGTCATTCGTGCCAACCAGCTTGATCCGGCGCGTGAGCGTTTGCAGCTTGGTGCGGAATTGATCGGTGCCGATACAGTGGCCGCGGCCGGTGAAATTGTTGCTCTGGCGGTGCGTGCGCTCACTGCAGCCGGGCTTACCGGGATATCGGTCGATTTCACTTTACCTGATTTGGTCGATACGCTCGCGGCTCAAGATCTCACGATGCAGCCGGACACCGTGGAAGCGATCCGGCGCGAACTCGATACGAAGGATGCCGGCGGACTTAAAGCGGTAGGCGGCGAAGCCTATCTGCCGCTTATCCATGCGACTGGGCCGTTCAACGATGCGATGGCCAAATTGCGCAAACTGGATGCAGGCGGCGCGCTTGGCAGCCGGCTTGACGGGTTGGAGGTAATCGCTGCGCGTATCGGCGATTTGGCGCGGGTCACGCTTGATCCGACCGAGCGCCACGGGTTTGAATATCAAAGCTGGTTCGGCTTTACGCTCTACGCCAAAGACGTACGCGGCGCAGCCGGGCGGGGCGGAACCTACAAGATCGGCGGCAGCGATGAGCCCGCGACCGGTTTTACACTGTATGCTGACGCGCTGGCCGACGCCGCGCCCCAGCCAGAAACAACGCGCACTGTCTATTTGCCGATTGGATTTAGCGAAAGCAAAGCGAAACGCCTGCGCGCAGAGGGCAGCCGAACCATCGAGCAACTGACCCAAGACGAAGATCCGATCACGCTGGGCTGCACGCATATTCTCCAGGGTGGAAATCCCGTCGAACTGTAAAGGGGTGCTGAAAATATGAGCGACAAAGTTGGAATGGTTTCGATTGAGCCTGATCCGCTCGCGCCGTATTTTATCGCACCTGCGCGGCGAGTGGGGGATTTGCTGTTCCTCTCTGGCCAGGCCGCAATAGACGAGGATGGTTCCATTGTCGGCGCCAAGGGAGAGCCAGGCGATTTTGATGCTCAGCTTGAGCAAACATTTGCCAATATCCGCCGCGTGCTCGAAGCCGCTGGAAGCAGCATGGCAAACATCGCCAAGGTTACGATTTATCTCACCGATATGGCCGAATTTCCAAAGATCATTGAGGCCCGCAAGGCGCATTTCACGCCGCCCTATCCCGCTGATACCACTGTACAGGTCACAGGGCTCGCCCTGCCAGAGCTGCTGGTAGAGATTGATGTGATCGCCGCGGTTTGATCCCGCCGTGCGGCAAGCGGCCCGATTAAATGACGCATATGTTTTGCACGGTTCAAAAAATAGGCTTGGATGGCGGTGCAATCGCCTTGCTCTCGCTTGCTCAAAGGCCTAGGCCCGCGCGGTTTGTCGCATCCGATTAGAAAGCAGTTTCCATGGCTAACGTTACCGTGATTGGTGCCCAATGGGGCGATGAAGGCAAAGGCAAGATCGTAGACTGGCTTGCGAGCCGTGCCGATGCCGTTGTCCGGTTCCAGGGCGGCCACAATGCCGGGCACACTCTGGTGATTGATGGCAATGTCTTCAAACTCAGCCTGCTTCCATCCGGTATTGTGTCTGGTACAATGAGCATGATCGGCAACGGTGTGGTGCTCGATCCGTGGGCGCTGCGCGATGAGGTCGCCAAGCTCGAAGGGCAGGGCGTTCGTATCGATGATGACAATCTGGCCGTGGCTGACAATTGCGCGCTTATCTTGCCGCTTCACCGCGATCTGGATGGCCTGCGCGAGACTGCGGCTGGCAAAGGCAAAATCGGCACCACGGGCCGCGGCATTGGCCCTGCCTATGAGGACAAAGTCGGGCGCCGGGCGATCCGCGTATGCGATCTGGAACATCTCGATGATCTGGAGCCGCAGCTGGACCGGCTTTGCGCGCACCACGATGCACTGCGCGCAGGCTTTGATCAGCCGCCCGTTGATCGTGAGGCTCTGCTGGCTGAATTGCGCGATGTTGCGCCGTTCGTGCTGCGATTTGCCCAGCCAGTCTGGAAACGATTGAAGAAGGTCCGCAAAGCGGGCGCGAAAATCCTGTTTGAAGGCGCGCAGGGCGTGCTTTTGGATGTCGATCACGGCACCTATCCATTCGTCACCAGCTCCAACACGGTCAGCGGCACTGCCGCTGCTGGCAGCGGCCTGGGTCCGAATGCCACCGGTTTCGTGCTGGGCATTGTAAAGGCGTACACCACCCGCGTGGGCTCTGGGCCGTTCCCGACCGAGCTTAACGATGAAGTTGGTCAGGGCATTGGCGAGCGCGGACATGAATTCGGTACGGTCACCGGCCGCCAGCGCCGCGTCGGCTGGTTTGATGCGGTTATCGTTCGGCAAAGCTGCTCGATTAGCGGCGTAACCGGCATCGCGCTGACCAAGATCGACGTTCTTGACGGGCTGGAAACAGTCAAAATCTGCACCGGATACCGGCTGCGGGGGAATGTATACGATTACCTGCCCAGCCATTCCGGTGATCAGGCCAATGTCGAACCAATTTATGAAGAAATGGAAGGCTGGAGCGAAAGCACCGTCGGCGCCCGCAGCTATGCCGATCTGCCAGCCAATGCGATCAAGTACATTCAGCGTATCCAGGAATTGATCGAATGCCCCGTGTCGCTGGTGTCCACCAGCCCAGAGCGTGACGATACGATCCTGATGCGCGATCCGTTTGAGGATTAATCCTGCAAACAATAGTGACGGAGTCCTTAAGCGGGACATAGGCCAAGAGGCGCAATTGTGCTGCGCGGCGTTGCGCGCTATTTATTGGGGCATGGAACGCGCACTTGCCTTCTTGCTCCTGGTTACCCTAGCTGGCTGTTCTTCACCGGCAAAAGACGTGGTGCATTCGCCCGCGTCAGATCCGCGTGTTGCTGGTGCGCGTTCCATCCCAACCCCTGTACCTCAGCGACCATCGTCTCAGGTCTGGGCCGATTATCTGATCGTTGATAAATCGGAACGGCTGTTGATCGCGTATAATAATGGCAAGCCGATCCGGGCCTATCGCGGATTGAAATTTGGCGATGCTCCATCGGGTCATAAGCGTTTCGAAGGCGACGAGCGTACGCCCGAAGGCATCTATCGCATCGATACCCGCAATCCGCGCAGCAGTTTTCATCTCAGTTTGCGCATTTCCTACCCCAATTCGCAGGACCGCGCCTTTGCCGCGCAATATGGCCGATCGGCGGGCGGAGATATCTTCATTCATGGTCAGCCGACCGGCTATCGCGGACCGCCCTTGCAAGGCGATTGGACCGATGGCTGTATCGCGCTGACCAATGAAGAGATCGAGGAGCTGTGGCAGATCGTGCCCGATGGCACCCCGATCGAAATTCGCCCTTAATCCTGTTTTTCAGACAAGATCGCGACTTGAACCTGCAGCTTTTTGACCTCGCGCAGGATGGTCAACATGTTCATGCGGGCAAACATCCATTCTTTGGCAAAACCGATCATGACAAGCAGGGCAACGCCGGAAATCGCCCAAAGAGCGTGCACAATCGGTTCATTTGTCGAATGGGCGACTTGCCAGATGACGAACACGAATACGAGACCCATGATGACCGTGAAAGCAAAGATCAGTTTTGACCACCCGCCCAGCGGCCCTTTCCATGTGTCACCGATCTGCTGGAACAGGCCGCGGTCCCCTTCGAGTGTTTTTAGAAATTCAAAGTCATCGTCATTCAGCGCATCTTTGATGCGATCATCGATGTCGGTCATCATACGTCTCCTTGGTTTAAGCTGGGGTCGAGCGCCGCTTTCAATTTGCGGCGGGCGTGGAACAGGCGGCTTTTGGCGGTGCCTGTCGGGATGGATTGCACGTCGGCGATTTCTTTGAGCGTGAGCCCTTCAATAAAATGCAGATGAGCCGCCAGCCGCTGATCCGGTGGCAATTTTGCAAAGGCTTGGTTCAGCGCGATCGCTTCATCCTGCTGCGCGGTGCCTGTGCCTTGGCCAATGTGTTCGGCGGCCGGAGGGTTCGCCATGTGATCGCGATCCCGGATCTTGGCGCGCAAATGCGTCGCCCCGCGCCGGTGCAGAATTGCAAAAGCATAGCTGCGAAAGCGGGCCGGTTCACGCAGCTGGGCAAGCCCGCGCCAAATGCCGATCCAGCATTCCTGAGCCAGATCGCGCGCTAGATCGGCATCGCCAGTATATCGGTACGCCGCACGGATAAGGCGCGCATTCCAACGTGCATGAAGACGATCAAGCGCAGCGCGCTCCCCCTGCTGTACCATCACGACGAGAAGTTCGTCGAACAAGACACCGGAATTCGGCGTTGAAAGAGGGTTTTGATCGGTCATTACATTGGTAGTCTGACCATAGCGCCAAATGGTTCAATTGCCCGGCGCAGAACCCGAAGATTGCGCTAAAATCTTGACCTGATCTTGATTTGTTCTACTCTCGTTCCGTTCTTAACGGAGGCGATTCGATGGGTCAGGCTACATATACAACCGGTGATTTCGGCTATGAGACGGCTGGCGACACGGCTGACGACATGGCCTGCGACGCTGCCGGATTGCCAGCGCGCGTTGCGATTTTCGCAGATCGGCCGAATATGCGTAGTGAAATCGCGCAGGATTTGACGGGTGCAGGCTTTCGAACGCTGGATGGCGGGGAGATTGCGGTCCTGCTTGACGGTCCGATTACATTGCTGGGCGATGTGGTGATGGTCGATTGTCCGGTCATGGATCCTGCAGGAATGGCGGCTTTGGCGCGGCTGGACATGCGCATTGCCCGCGCCGGCGCGCATTTGATTGTATCGACATCGCTCGATGCGCTTGATGATGTGTTTGCTGCGCTAGATCAGTCAGATCCGCAGATTCTGGTTCAGCCCAGCCGGGCGGAACGGGTCGTTGCGGTTGGCAGAGTGCTGGCCAATGTGTCGAATGCGCGCTTGCGCGAGATGGGTGAAGAAGATCGGATTGCGTTGCTGCGCCTGTCCCAGCAAGTGGATTCGATTGCTCAGCAGCTGGACCGCATTTCGCTCATCGATGATAGCGCGCCGTCGCACATGAACGAATTTAAGCAAGATTATCGCGGCAAGGATGATCGCCCGATTGCGGGCTTTGGTGGTGGCCGTTTGCCGCTCCCCAATCCGGCCCTGATCCGGCAAATCATCGCCAGCCGTCAGGCGCGCACGCGGTTTTTCGATGCGGAGCTTTTTGCCGACCCTGCGTGGGATATGTTGCTTGATCTGACTGCGGCCCATGCCGAGCAGAGCCGGGTCTGCGTCACGTCCTTGTGTATCGCAGCGGGAGTGCCAGCGACAACTGCGCTGCGGTGGATCAAACAATTGGTGGATACCGGCGTGTTTGAGCGGATCGCGGACCCTGCGGATAAACGCCGCGCCTTCATCGCGCTAAGTGACAAGTCAGTCGAAGCGATGGCGCGTTATTTTGCCGAGGTCGAAATT